>JBIOXZ010000107.1:0-2870 GCA_044869895.1 Actinomycetota bacterium
ACCACCGTGATGCGGAAGGTCGTGATCCAGGTGTTCTCCCGCGACGGAGACTGGACCATCACGAGTGACGAGGGGACGCTGGACAACAACCGGCGGGACGTCACCCTGACCGGAAACGTGGTGATCCGGTCGAGCGACGACCTCGAGATGCGCACGCCCACCCTGACCTGGAACAACGAGCGCCGGGCCCTCTCGACGGACGACCTGGTGGAGATCAGCCAGAAGGGCACGACGATCACCGGGCAGGGGTTCGGTGTCAACATGCGGGAGGAGACGGCAGCCGTCCGCCAGAAGGTCCGGGTCGTCATCACCGACCGCACCAAGTCGAATCTCTCCCTCTTTCCGAGGAGCAAGTCATGAGGAGCGCCGCACTCGTCCTGACCGGCCTCGTGGCGCTGGGCGCGGCCGCAGCGCCGCTGGCCGCCCAGACCAAAGCTGCCCCGGCCCCCGCACCCCGGAGTGGGAGCGGCGCCCCGGCCGCGTCCCCGAAGCCGGCCGCCGCCAAGCCGGGCGGGCCGCGGTCGAACGCCCCGATCGTCATCGACGCGGACCGGATGGAGGCCTTCAAGAAGGAAGGGCTCGTTGTCTTTGACGGGAACGTCGTCGCCAAGCAGGACAACTCCGTCCAGACCGCGGACCGGATGGAGGTGTACCTCGACGACAAAGGCGAGCGGGTCCTCCGGATCGTCTCGACCGGGAACGTCAAGATCGTCACCGAGGACTGTCGCACCGGCACGGCGCGCCGCGCGGAGTACTACGACGACGACCAGAAGCTCCTGCTCATTGGCGATGCCAAGGTGTGGCAGGAGGACAACGTCGTCACGGGCGAGGAGATCGAGCTCTTTCTGGCCGATGACCGGAGCACGGTGAAGTCGGGTCCGCAGGGTCGCGTGAAGTCGGTATTCTACCCGAAGCGGGACGAGGAGAAGGCGGGAGCCTCGACGCCCGTCGCCAAGAAGGACGACAAGCGCCCGGGCGCCTGCGGATAGACAGGGCACAGGCGGGATGGGGCTCGAGGCGCACGGCCTCGTGAAGACGTTTCGACACCGGAAGGTCGTGAATGACGTGAACGTCAGCATCGACCGGGGAGAGGTGGTCGGTCTCCTGGGACCGAACGGCGCGGGCAAGACCACGACCTTCTACATGGTCGTCGGCTTGCTCACACCCGACCGGGGGCGCATCCTCCTGGACGGCCGGGACATCACCGACCTGCCGATGTACCGCCGGTGCCGCCAAGGCATCGGCTATCTGCCCCAGGAATCCTCCGTCTTCCGGAAGCTCACCGTCGAGGAGAACCTCCTGGCGATCCTCGAGACGATCGACCTCAAGCCCCGGGAGCGCGAGGAGCGCCTGCACAGCCTGCTCCGGGAGCTCAGCCTCGAGCACCTGGCCAAGCAGCGAGCGCTCACGCTCTCAGGCGGCGAGCGGCGCCGCCTCGAGATCACGCGGTGCCTTATCACGGCCCCCAACTACATCCTGCTTGACGAGCCGTTCACCGGCATCGATCCGATCGCGATCGCCGAGATCCAGAGCATCGTGGCTCGTCTGAAGGAGAAGGGGATCGGGGTCCTGATCACCGATCACAACGTCCGTGAGACGCTCTCGATCACCGACCGTTCCTACATCCTCTACGGCGGCCAGATCCTCGTGTCCGGAAAGGCCCACGAGCTGGCGACCAACGAGAAGGCACGGGAGATCTATCTCGGTGAGAAGTTCTCGCTCTAGCCTCCCGATGATCGTGCGTGCCGGTGCCATCGGCGCCAGCATCCGCGCCCTCGTGCCCGCCGGATAGGCGGCCCGCCCATGGCCATGGAAGCCCGGCTGACCCTCCGCCAGACGCAGCGGCTCGTCATGACGCCGATGCTGCAGCAGGCGATCCACCTCCTGCAGCTCTCCACGGTGGAGCTCCAGGAGCTCCTGCAAAAAGAGCTGCAGGAGAACCCGCTCCTGGAGGAGGCCCCCCCCGACGACGCGCCCGGCCCCGAGGGCGATGGCGAGGGCCAGGGGGAGACCGCGGTCGAGACTCCACGCGCCGAGACCCCGCCCGAGACCGCGACGCCCGAGGCGGGGGAGGCGGCTCCCGACCTGCCGTTCGACATCTCGGAGGTGATCTTCGGGCCCCCCGAGGAGCGCAGCCTCGTCCAGCAGGAGGAACACGAGGATACGCGGTTCGAGAACTTCGTCGGGACCCCGACCTCCCTGGCGGACCACCTGGACGAGCAGCTCCGGCTGACGGTCGTGGAGCCAGACGTACGCGCCGCCGCCGAGGAGATCATCGGCAACCTCGACGACGACGGCTACCTGCGGGCAACGATCGAAGAGATCGCCGAGAAGCGGAGCCTCTCGCTCCCGGTCATCGAGAAGGCGCTCGCGCTGGTGCAGGGGTTCGACCCGATCGGCGTGGCGGCACGAGACCTTCGAGAGTGCCTGCTGATCCAGCTCCGCGACTCGGCGCGCACTTCGCCGGCGAACCCCCTCGCCATCGACATCCTCGACCAGCACTTCGAGGCGCTCCAGCGCTGCAAGTATCCGGAGATTGCCCGCACGCTCAAGGTGGACCAAGCGCGCGTGATCGAGGCCGTGCACGAGATCGCGACGCTGGAGCCGAAGCCCGGGCGTCGCTTCGCGGCGGTCGAGACCCGATACGTCGTGCCGGACGTACTGGTGAAGAAGGTCGGGGACGATTACGCGATCATCCTCAACGAGGACGGCATGCCGAGGCTCCGGATCAATTCGTACTACCGAAGCGTCATCGGGCAGGGGGACGAGGCGCGGCGCTACGTCGAGGACCGCCTGCGGTCCGCCGTCTGGCTGATCAAGAGTATCCAGCAGCGACAGAAGACCCTCTACAAGGTCACGCACTCCATCGT
>JBIOXZ010000108.1:0-2295 GCA_044869895.1 Actinomycetota bacterium
CGGGTGGACGTGCTGGCCTCCTCCGCGCAGATGGCGGGCCAGATCGACCTTCGAGCCGCGGAGTACCGGGTACAGGAGCTCCAGCGCGAGCTGGCCCAGCGCGACGACGCCGGCCTGCGGGCCGAGCTGGCCAAGGCCATGGCCCGGGTGGAGCTGGCTCGCTAAGCGCTCGTTTGGGGAACGCCGGGCCCGGGTAGGCCGTCGATTCGGAGAAACGTAGCTTGAGCACACCTACAATCGCCGCCATGGACCGCTTCTTGGTCACGGGGGGAGCTCGTCTCTCGGGCTCGATCCCCATCGCCGGGGCGAAGAACTCCGCCCTGAAGCTGATGGCCGCCGCCCTGCTGGCGCCGGGTCGGACCGTCCTCTCGAACGTCCCCCGCATCCAGGACTGCCTGACCATGGTGGAGGTCCTCCAGCATCTCGGGGCCGACGTGACCTGGGAGGACGACCTGGCGATCGACGCGAGCGACGTGCTCTCCATCGAGGCTCCCTACGAGCTGGTCAGCCGAATGCGCGCCTCGATCCTCGTCTTGGGACCGCTGCTCGCGCGGTGCGGCCGGGCCCGCGTGGCCATGCCGGGTGGCTGCAACATCGGATCGCGGAAGATCGACCTGCACGTCCGTGGCCTGGAGAAGATGGGAGCGCGCTTCTCCTCCGAGCACGGGTTCCTGGAAGGTGTCGCTCCCGGAGGCCTCTTCGGCGCGACCATCTCGCTCGACTTCCCAAGCGTCGGTGCGACCGAGAACGTCATGATGGCGGCCGTGGCTGCTCGAGGGACGACCGTCATCGAGAACGCTGCCCGCGAGCCCGAGCTCTCGGACCTGGCCGAGTTCCTCCAGGAGATGGGCGGCCGCATCGAGGGCGTCGGCACGCCCACCATCGAGATCCTGGGAACGAGTGACTTCCACCCGGTTCGTCACAGCGTGATCCCCGATCGGATCGAGGCCGGGACGTTCGCCATCGCGACGTGCGCGACCGGTGGACAAGTCGTATTGGAGCGGGCACGAGGCGACCACATGGACCTGGTCCTGGCAAAGCTGGCCGAGCTCGGCGCCGCCGTACAGGTGACCGAGGCCGGCGTGGCCGTCGGCATGGAGGACCGGCCCCGGGCTGTCGATTTCGTGACGCTTCCGCATCCGGGGTTCCCCACCGACCTCCAGCCCCAAATGATGGCCCTGCTCTCCGTGGCGGAGGGAACGAGCATCGTGACCGAGAACGTCTTCGAGAGCCGGTTCATGTTCGTGGACGAGCTGAACCGGATGGGGGCGGACATCAGGACCGAGGGCCATCACGCGGTGATCCGCGGCGTCGACCATCTGTCGGCCGCCCCGGTCCGGGCCCTCGACATCCGGGCGGGCGCGGCCATGGTGATCGCAGGCCTGTGCGCCGATGGGGTCACCGCCGTCGAGGACATGTATCACGTGGATCGGGGCTATCAGGACTTCGAGGCCAAGCTCCTCCGCCTGGGTGCCGAGGTCCGACGGGAGCGGCAGCTCACTCCGGCGCCCTGGTGACCCGCGTCCTCGCCCGTTTGCCGATCGGGGCGGGCGTCACGCTTCTCCTTTTGTTCCTTCCGCCGTTCGCCGAGCGGGCGGAGGGGGAGGTGATCGTCCCATGTGAGCCCCGGGCGTTCGTCTTTCTCGTCCCTGCTGCCTCGTTCGAGGATCTGCTCGGCGTCTCCGAGGTTCGAGCGCTTGCCGGCGTGGGTGGGGCAGCGCTGATGAGCCTCCAGGGGGGGCTCCCCAATCGCGAGGCCTCTCTGCCTCGGTCGTGCCAGGTGGCGTGGCGGTGGCTCGATCCCCTCGACTTCGGGGGCCCATCCGGGGTCGGGATGGAGATCAGGCGAGAGATCCTCGCCACCACCGCCGACGAGGTCATCGTGTTCGTGGCCTCGACTACGTCGTCCCCCGCGATGCTGGCCGCCAAGGACCTCGTCCACCCGCTGGTCATGGGAACCGGGGCGCCCGCCCTCCTCTTCGCGCTGGACGGCGCCCCGCGGACGCTCGCGTCGGACACCACGCGACGGACCGGTGTCGTGACCGACCTCGACGTCCGGCCGACGATCTTCGAGGTCCTCGGGCGGGCCGTGCCGAGCGACCTCGACGGGCTGCCGCTCCGGATGGTGGACGATCCGCCACCGTTCGAGCTGCACGAGCGGTACCTGGCCATGCGGCGGATGACCGTCCCCGTCCAGACGGCGGCAGCCCTGTACGCGGTCGTGGGCGGACTGTTCGGGATCGCGTTGATCGCGATGCGCCGGCGCGTGCCACCCGCGTTGGCACGCGCCGGCGC
>JBIOXZ010000109.1:0-17022 GCA_044869895.1 Actinomycetota bacterium
CGCGGCGTGGCTCCCGACCTGATCGTGTACTTCGGCGACCTCGACTGGCGATCGGTCGGCACGGTCGGCAATCCCAGCGTCTACACGTACGAGAACGACACCGGCCCCGATGGGGCCAACCACGACCGGACCGGGGTGTTCGCGCTGTCGAACCTCCCCGGCCAGCCGGTGGGAAGCGTCGAGGGTCTGAACCTCGTCGACGTGGGCCCCAGCATCCTCTCCATCTACGACATCGAGGTGCCCGAGGGCGCCGTCGGAAGGAGCTTCCTGTGACCGAGGACCGAGGGTTCTGCGTCTGGTTCACCGGTCTGTCCGGCGCCGGCAAGTCCACCATCGCCGAGCTCCTCGTTCCGGCGCTCCGCCAGCGAGGCCACAAGGTCGAGCTCCTGGACGGCGACGTGGTGCGAACGCACCTGTCCAAGGGCCTGGGATTCTCCAAGGAGGATCGCGACACCAACATCCTGCGGATCGGGTTCGTCGCCAACCTGCTGGTGCGGAACGGCGTGGTCGCCGTGTGCTCCGCGATCTCGCCGTATCGGGAGATCCGCGATCGCAACCGCGAGCTGATCGGCGACTTCGTCGAGGTGTACGTCCGGGCCTCGCTCGAGGAGGTCACTCGGCGAGACGTGAAGGGCCTGTACGAGAAGGCGATCGCCGGAGAGATCTCGAACTTCACCGGGGTGTCCGATCCCTACGAGGAGCCCCAGCGACCCGAGCTGGAGATCGACACCGAGCAGTGCTCTCCCGCAGAGGCAGCGGAGATGGTCTTGACCAAGCTGGAGGAGCTCGGTCTCCTGACGTCGACATACCCCGCGAACGCCTGAGCTCTGTCGGGAGCGCCGCCTCCCTCAGCCCGCGTGGCGAGCGAGGGCCGGATCGAGGTCTCGCGTTCGGACGAACACCCACCCGGCGTGTCTCGCATCGCGCAGGATCACCTCATGCTCGACGGTGCCCTTGTTCACCCACTCGAGCACCTGCTGCTCGGAGACACGGGCCAGGAAGGCGGCCTCGCGCACGGTGACCCACGTGGGGATGGGAAGCGAATCGAGGTCGACCTTGCGGGAGTCGGTGGTCGGCGAGACCGCGGGGACCTCCGCGAATCCCGTGGACCGCTCGGTGACCTTCGGGGACACCATCGACCGCTCCTCGGCCACCCGCTTCGGCTGGGGCACCGGCTTGGTCTCGGCGACCGGCCGGGGGCCCGAGGCCCATCCCCGATTCCCGCCCTCGCCCACGGACCATCCCTCGCGCTCGTCGAAGATGCCGGAGAGCCGGCCGCACCGCGGACAGATCGTGGTCTCCCAGCTCGCATCGCCCGGACGGGTTCGCCGGAGCTTCTCCTCGAGCCGTTCGAGCAGCTCCTCGGCCTGCGGCGTCAGCAGGCACTCAGGACAGCGCTCTCCCGCCATGTCCCCTCCTCACGGTCCGGACCCCTTAGGTGTCGGCCGCGAGCAGGCGGTCCTTTATCTGGCGGTGTGGGGGAGATGGATCACCGGGGCGAGCACCACCCTCAGGACGTCTCGCCGTGGCGCTCCCGGCTCGTGGCGAACGACCGTGAGGTCGCCCTCCTTCGCGCGAGCTGCGCATCGGCTACCCGCGCGAGCTCCCGGGCGTCCTCCAGCTTCTTGCGTGCGGCCTCCACGTCGGTCGTGAGCTGCGCGACGGTGGCGGAAGCCCTATCGAGCTCCACCCGCGTGGCATCCTGGCGACGGTCGGCCGCCTCCGGCTCGGCGGGGGGAACCCCCCCATGCCGCTGTTCGACTTGGGCCTTGAGCGCCTGCACCTCCGAGCGAAGTTCGAGCACCAGGGCCTCGGCCGCCCGGGCCACCTCGGCCACCCGGATGAACATCTTGTCCCGGTCGGCGAGGAGCAAGCGCACGCTCTCCGGCGTGTAGCCGAACAATCCTCGCTTGAGCCGAAGTACCTGCATCGGGAGAGTCCCCCTCACGATCGGGATGCCGCTGAGGGATTGTCCGACCCCCGGTTGGCGAGTTCAATCATCCCAACCGACATCGGCCCGAAGCCGGGAAGGCTTGAGAGGGCCAAGCGCTCGCCGCCTCCGGCCGGGTCGGCTGGTACCGTTTGCGCATGTAGGACTCGGCGCCCACCCGGGATCGGGTGGGCATCCGGCTATCTGGGGGGAGGCGCATGGACATCGAGATCGGCATGGGAAGGACGGCACGCCGGGCCTACGGCCTCGACGAGGTGGCAATCGTTCCGTCCCGGCGGACCCGCGACCCCGACGACGTGGACATCTCGTGGGAGATCGACGCGTTCACCTTTCCCCTGCCGGTCATGGCCGCGGCCATGGACGCCGCGGTGTCTCCAACCACCGCTGTCGAGATCGGGAAGCTCGGCGGGCTGGCCGTGCTGAACCTGGAAGGCCTGCAGACCCGATACGAGGACCCCGAGCCGGTCTTCGACGAGATCGCCGCCCTTCCCGATGACAAGGCCACCCGACGGATGCAGGAGCTGTACCGGGAGCCGGTCAGGGAGGACTTGATCGTCCGGCGGATCCGGGAGATCAAGGAGGGTGGGGTGGTGGCGGCGGCCTCGCTCACGCCGCAGCGGGTGAGGCAGTACTCACCTGTCGTGCTGGAGGCCGAGCTGGACGTCCTGGTCGTGCAGGGCACGGTGGTCTCGGCGGAGCACGTGTCCACGCGGTCAGAGCCGCTCAACCTGAAGCAGTTCATCGCGGGGTTCGACCTCCCCGTGATCGTCGGCGGCTGCGCGTCGTACCAGACCGCGCTCCATCTCATGCGGACAGGCGCGGCGGGGGTCCTGGTAGGAGTGGGTCCGGGCAACGCCTGCACCACCAGGGGCGTCATCGGCGTCGGCGTTCCCCAGGCCACGGCCATCGCCGACGCGGCGGCGGCCCGCTCGGAACACCAACGAGAGACCGGCCGGTACTGCCACGTGGTCGCGGACGGTGGCATGCGGACCGGTGGAGACATCGCCAAGGCCATCGCCTGCGGGGCCGACGCGGTGATGATCGGCTCCCCTCTCGCGCGCGCCTACGAGGCTCCGGGTCGGGGCCACCACTGGGGGATGGCCACGTTCCACCCGACGCTTCCGCGCGGCGCCCGGGTCAAGACCCAGCAGGTCGCCTCGCTCGCCGAGATCCTCGTTGGTCCGGCGCACGAGAACGACGGGACGCTGAACCTGTTCGGCGGGCTCGCCACCTCCATGGCGACCACAGGGTACGCCACGATCAAGGAGTTCCAGAAAGCCGAGCTGGTCATGGCCCCATCCATCAAGAGCGAGGGCAAGGCGTACCAGCAGGCTCAGCACGTGGGGATGGGGCATTGAACGGATGACTGCGGAGCAGGACCCGCGTCCTGTCCTGGTCGTCGACCTGGGGGCGCAATACGCTCAGCTCATCGCGCGGCGGGTCCGGGAGTGTCGCGTGTACTCCGAGATCGTCCCGCACGACCTACCGGTAGCCGAGCTCATGGCCAAGCGGCCCGCTGGCCTGATCCTCTCGGGGGGACCCGCGTCCGTGTACGAGCCCGACGCGCCGTCTCTGGATCCGGATGTCCTGGGGGTCGGTCTGCCGGTACTCGGCATCTGTTACGGCCAACAGTTCATGACCCAGGCGCTGGCCGGCGAGGTTCGGGCCACCGGCCTTCGCGAGTACGGCCGCACCGAGCTCTTCGTCGACGAGCCGAGTGTGCTCCTGGCCGATCTGCCCGCGATCGACACGGTGTGGATGAGCCACGGCGACACAGTGGTCCGGGCGCCCGATGGGTTCCGGGTCACCGCCCACACCGAGTCGACGCCCGTCGCGGCCATGGAGGACAGGGAGCGCGGCTTGTTCGGCGTGCAGTTCCATCCCGAGGTCGCCCACACTCCCCGGGGGCTCGACGTCATGAAACGGTTCCTCTACGAGGGCTGCGGCCTGCTCCCGGACTGGACCCCGGCCAACGTGATCGAACGATCCGTGGCCCACATCAGGGATCAGGTGGGCCGGGCGAAGGTGATCTGCGCGCTGTCGGGTGGCGTCGACTCGTCCGTTTCGGCGCTGCTGGTGCACCGGGCGATCGGCGACCAGCTCACCTGCGTCTTCGTCGACACCGGTCTCCTGCGTGACGGCGAGCCCGAGCAGGTGGAGGATACGTTCGCTCGTCACTTCCGGGTTCCGCTCGTCCATCTCAAGGCGACCGACCGGTTCCTGGCCAAGCTGGCCGGCGTGACCGACCCGGAGCTGAAGCGGAAGGTGATCGGGGAGGAATTCATCCGGGTCTTCGAAGAGGCGGCAGCGCCCTTTGGCGCGAGGTTCCTGGTGCAGGGCACCCTCTACCCCGATGTCATCGAATCGGGATCGCGGACGGCGGCCAGGATCAAGAGCCACCACAACGTCGGCGGGCTACCTGAGGACATGGAGTTCGAGCTGGTCGAACCGCTCCGCGACCTGTTCAAGGACGAGGTTCGCGAGGTGGGAGAGGAGCTCGGGCTGCCACAGGAGGTCGTGCGGCGCCAGCCGTTCCCCGGACCCGGCCTCGCCGTGCGGATCGTCGGGGAGGTGAGGCCCGACCGCCTCGCGGTCGTGCGGGCCGCGGACGCCATCGTGAACGAGGAGATCCGCCGGGTCGGGCTGCACCACGAGCTGTGGCAGTGCTTCGCGGTGCTCCTAGGGGAAATCCGAAGCGTGGGCGTGATGGGCGATGGCAGGACCTACGAGCACCCGGTTGTGATCCGGGCGGTGACGAGCGAGGACGCCATGACCGCGGATTGGGCCCGCCTCCCAACCGAGGTGCTAGACCGGATCTCGAGCCGCGTCATCGCCGAGGTACCGGGGGTGAACCGGGTGGCCTACGACGTGTCATCGAAGCCCCCCGCGACGATCGAGTGGGAGTAGGCCTCAATCGAGCCGACTGGCGGCGACGATGAGGCGCTCGGCTGCCGAGTAGCGCGGGTTGCATGTGGTGAGTACCAACGTTGGCCTCTTCGTCTGGTCGAGGACGGACGAGTCGTCGGGCGTGATCACGAACACGCTCGTCACCACGTACTGGAAGGTCCCATATTCCGTTTCCATGATGATGGGGTCGCCTTCCTTCATCTCGTTCAGGTCGTAGAAGGGGTGCAGGTAGGTGGTGCGATGCCCTGCGATCGCCACCCGGCCGTGGTCCTGCCACGGGTACGCCGTGTCGGCATAGTGGCCGGGACCCTTCTTGAGCGACTCCGTGTCGGTTCCCTCCACCACGACCATGTCGAGGTGGATCCGGGGGATCTTCAGGATGGCCACCGCGTTTCCCGGCACTCGGACCGCATCGGCGCCCGGATCGGTCGCGACCCTCGTCCCCAGCTTCTTCTCGAAGTTGGGACGCATCTCGGCCTGGAGACGCTGCGTGGTGAATCCGGTCCCCCAGAGCTTCCACGCAACGTCACCGCCGATTGCCAAGCCTCCGGCGATGAACACGATGGCCATGGTTCGAAGGGCCAGGGCAACGCGCCTCCGGGGCGACGAGGAGGATGAGCGCGGAGGCCGCGTTTCGGTGGATACCGGCATGGCGTCCTGCACGTTTTCAGTGTGCCAGGTTTCCAAACGAACTTGAGCGTCGCGGTCGACCCCTACAATCGTGGGCGTGGCGACGGGCTCAATCCCCCTCCTTCAGGACCTGAATCCCGTCCAAGCCGAGGCCGTCCGGCAGACCGACGGCCCCGTCCTCATCGTCGCCGGAGCCGGCTCGGGAAAGACTCGGGCCCTGACCCACCGGATCGCCTACCTCATCCGGGAGCGGGAGGTCCCGCCCTACGCCATCCTGGCAATCACGTTCACGAACAAGGCCGCCCGGGAGATGGCCGCCCGGGTGGAGGGCATCCTGGGGGAGCGGATCGCCCGCGGCATGTGGATCCTCACGTTCCACTCGGCCTGCGCCCGGATCCTCCGCAGGGAGCACGAGCGCCTCGGGCTTCCGTCGTCGTTCTCGATCTACGACGAGGCCGACACCGAACGGCTCCTGACCCAGGTCCTGAAGGACCTCAACATCGACAACAAGCGATTCCCCCCCCGGGCCATGGCGGCCGCCATCGGGAAGGCGAAGGATCACGTGCTGTCGGCGGACGAGTTCGTTCAGCTCGCTGGGAACTTCTACGAGCAGACCGTGGCCAAGGTCTATCAGGGGTATGAGCGGCGAAAGCTTGCGGCCGGGGCCCTCGACTTCGATGACCTCATCGCCGAGACGGTGCGGCTGTTCCGCAACCACCCTGCGGTGCTCGAGCACTATCAGGAGTGGTTCCGCTACATCCTGATCGACGAGTACCAGGACACGAACCGGGCCCAGTACCAGCTGGTGAACCTGCTGGCGGCGAAGTATCGGAACGTCTGCGTGGTGGGCGACGCCGACCAGGGCGTGTACTCGTGGCGAGGGGCCACCATCCAGAACCTTCTGGACTTCGAGCGCGACTACCCGGACGCCGCCGTGTTCCTGATGGAGCAGAACTACCGGTCCACGAAGGCCATCCTAGAGGTGGCGAACGCCCTCATCTTCCACAACCTGCAACGGAAACCGAAGTCGCTGTGGACCGAAGGAGCGCGGGGCGAGCTGCCGGTGCGGTTCCGGGCCGAGAACGAGCACGAGGAAGCGCTGTTCGTGGCGGAGGAGGCGGACCGCCTGGTCGAGGAGGAGGGCTACCGGTACGCCGACGTGGCCGTCTTCTACCGGACGAACGCGCAGAGCCGAGTGCTCGAGGACATCTTCATGAAGGGTGGCGTTCCGTACAAGGTCGTGGGGGGCCTGCGCTTCTACCAGCGGAAGGAGATCAAGGACGTCCTGGCGTACCTGCGCCTCCTGGTGAATCCGCAGGACGTGATCTCGGCACGGCGGGTCATCAACACGCCGAAGCGAGGGATCGGCGACCAGACCGTAACGGTGCTCCAGTCGTTCGCCGCCGGTGAGGAGGTGCCGTTCCTGGAGGCGTGCCGTCGCGTCGAGGACATCGGGTCACTCGGGCCGCGGGCGCGAGGAGCGGTGCTCGGGTTCGTCCGGGTCCTGGACAAGCTGCGTGAGGCGTCGGGGTCGGGCGCGGGGACCGCCAGGATGGTCGAAGCCGCCGCGACGGAGTCGAGCTACCTGATGGAGCTGGAGTCCGAGCGCACGATCGAGGCCGAGGGCCGGATCGAGAACATCAAGGAGCTGACCGGCGTCGCCGCCGAGTACGAGCAGCGGCATCCCGACGAGGGGATGGCCGGGTTCCTCGAGCAGGTCGCGCTGGTCTCCGAGCAGGACGAGTACGACGAGCAGGCCTCTGCGGTCACGCTGATGACGCTTCACAACGCGAAGGGGCTGGAGTTCCCGGTGGTGTTCATCGTGGGGCTCGAGGACGGGGTGTTCCCGCATTACCGTTCGATGGGCGACTCGGCCGAGCTGGAGGAGGAGCGGCGTCTGGCCTACGTCGGCATCACCAGGGCGATGCAGCGTCTGTACCTGTGCCACGCGTGGAGCCGGTCGCTGTTCGGAACGACCTCCTACAACCCCCCCTCGCGGTTCCTGTCAGAGATCCCGGCCGAGCTCCTGCGTTCGGTCGAGGGAGAGGAGGAGCCCCAGGGCGCCGTGATCGGTGGCCGAGGCTCATCGATCCGGGAAGCCGTGATGAGTGGCGGGCGGGAGCCCGTGGAGGTCTCGCCGGGCGACACGGTGCTCCACGACCGGTGGGGCGAGGGCGTCGTGCTCACGGTCTCCGGCGCGGGATCCGATGCGGAGGCCACCGTGATCTTCGAGGACGAGGGGGAGAAGCGGCTGCTCCTGGCCTACGCTCCGCTCAGGCGCGTGGGTTAGGTCGTTTCCGCGACGGGAAGCCGCCGGAGGCCGGTCGAAGGATCCCAGCTCAGCGCGTGGCGGTCGTCGCCGAACACGATATAGCCGGCGGATTCGAGGTCGAGGGCGAACAGGTGATACTCGGGCTCGTCGGGCGCCCACCCGATGCGGGCCTTGATCGCATCGCGGTAGGCCTGCCGGATCTCGGGAGCGGAGATGTCGATCGCCCGGCCGTAGAGCTTGACGTCTCCTGCCGTTCCCTCTCGATCGCTGGTCACGCTGTGAACGACGATGCGCGGGTCCCGGAGCAGGTCCAACGCCTTCCTCGACCGCCACATCATGCCGAGGAGAAGCTCACCCGCCGCGAAGTCGAGCTCGCACGGGCTGATGCGAGGCGAGCCGTCCTTCCGAAGCGTGCCCACCAGACAGACCCCGTCGTTCCGGAACCGGGCTTCGGCCGGGTTCGCGAGCTCCGGCACGTCGGCCATGAACTGCTCCCAGTTCATCGAGCCCTCACGGCCGAAACGCCAACGGGGATCCCCATGCTCATCACGCCGGAGCTCAGCGGAACAAGGCGAGGGAGCCAGCGACGACGATCACGATCGCCACGACCAGCGGCGCGATCACCCACGCCAGGCCCAGCCGGCCTCGATACGGGCCGAGCGTACCGACCTTCGTCGTAGGCTTCAGGCCGGGCGGTCGGAACCGGAATCGCTTCCTGGCCACATGTCGAAGTATCGCAGGTGGGCTGCACGGCGTAGCGACCGGAACGAAGCAGGGCGTTCGCTATGATGGCCGCCGATGCCCGAGAAGTATCGGATCGTCGTGGCCAAGCCCGGCCTCGATGGGCACGACCGCGGCGCGAAGGTTGTCGCCCGTGCCCTCCGTGATGCCGGGTTCGAAGTCATCTACACGGGCCTGCACCAGACCCCGGAGCAGATCGCCGAGACGGCGATCCAGGAAGACGCCGACGGGGTGGGCCTGTCGTGCCATTCGGGGGCGCACATGACGCTCTTCCCCAAGGTGGTGAAGCTCCTGCGGGAGCGGGGCGCGGGCGACGTGGTCGTGTTCGGCGGCGGCATCATCCCCAAGGACGACATCCCCAAGCTCCAAGCCGAAGGGATCGAGCGCATCTTCACCCCCGGGGCGGCGACGGGGGAGATCGTGGCCTGGATCCGAGAGCGCCTGCCTGCCAGGCAGGCCAGCTGATGGACCTGTACGAGCATCAGGGAAAGGAGCTGTTCGCCCGGCACGGCATCCCTCTGGTCGATGGCTCCGTGGCCGAGTCGGCGGAAGGGTCCCGACAGCTCGCCGAGCGCCTGGGAGGGAAGGTGGCGGTGAAGGTTCAGGTCCAGATCGGAGGGCGAGGAAAGGGTGGAGGCATCGCGCTGGTCGGGTCGCCCGAGGAGGCCGAGGCCGCCGCCGCCAGGATGCTCTCGGAGGGATTCCGGGGAACGAAGGTCACCCGGGTCCTCGTGGAGCGGCTGGTCGACATCTCGGAGCAGTTCTATGCGGCGATCTCGCTCGACCGGAGCGCCGGTGCCTACCTGGCGATCGTCTCCTCGGAGGGTGGCATGGACATCGAGGAGGTGGCGCGGGAACGGCCCGAGGCGTTGCGCCGCGTTCGCTTCGATCCCCGCATGGGACTGCACGCCTATCAGGTGCGCTACGGGGTGGGCCATCTCCCCGCGAGAGCGCGGGAGGGGGCGGGGGAGGTGCTGGCCAAGATGTACGAGGTCCTCACGGCGAACGACGCGACGCTTGTCGAGGTCAACCCGCTGGCTCTCCTGGCCGACGGCCGGGTGGTCGCCCTCGACTCGAAGGTCACGATCGACGACAACGCGCTGTGGCGGCATCCCGAGATCGAATCCCTTCGCGCTACCTTCCCCATCGATCCGGTGGAGGCTCGGGCCAGAGAGGCGGGCCTCCAGTACGTGAAGCTCGACGGCGAGGTGGGGATCATCGGCAACGGCGCCGGCCTGGTGATGGCGACCCTCGACGTCGTGGAGTTAGCCGGGGCGAAGCCGGCCAACTTCCTCGACGTCGGCGGCGGTGCGAGCGCGGAGGTGATGGCCCTATCGCTCGAGGTGATCCTGTCGGACCCGAATGTGCGGTCGACCCTGGTGAACATCTTCGGGGGCATAACGCGAGGCGACGTCGTGGCCCGGGGGATCCTGGAGGCCCTCCAGCGGGTCACCCCCACCGTCCAGATCGTGGTTCGCCTGGACGGCACGAACGCGCCGGAGGGCCGCACCATCCTGGGCGAAGCGAATCACCCCCGGATCGTGCCGGCCGAGACGATGCTCGAGGCGGCACAACGGGCCGCCGAGCTGGCTAGGGCGGCCTGATGGCGATCCTCGTCGACGACGCAACCCGCGTCGTGGTCCAGGGACTGACCGGCCGGGAGGGCAAATTCCACGGGCTGCGCAACAGGGCGTCTGGCACCAAGGTGGTGGCCGGAGTCACCCCCGGCAAGTCCGGCCTGGACGTGGAGGGCATCCCGGTCTTCGACACGGTGGCGGAAGCGGTGACCGAGACCGGCGCGAACACCTCCCTCATCTTCGTACCGCCGCGATTCGCCGCGGAGGCCATCTACGAGGCGGCCGACTCCGATCTTCGACTCATCGTGTGCATCACCGAGGGCATCCCCGTCCGGGACATGGCGCAGGTGGTGGGGTACCTGCGGGGCAAGCCGTCCACGCTGGTTGGACCGAACTGCCCCGGCGTCATCTCACCCGGGAAATCGAACGTCGGGATCATCCCCTGGGAGATCTGCGTTGCCGGGCCGGTGGGCCTGGTCTCGCGTTCGGGTACCCTCACCTACCAGATCGTGTACGAGCTGACGGAACGCGGTGTGGGGCAATCCACGTGCGTGGGGATGGGGGGCGACCCCGTCCACGGCATCGGCTTCATCGGCTCCCTCGAGCTGTTCGAGATGGACCCCCAAACCGATCTCGTGGTGCTGATCGGGGAGATCGGGGGCGATGACGAGGAGCATGCCGCAGCGTTCATCGCGGAGCGGATGCAGAAGCCGGTCGTCGGCTACATCGCCGGGTTCACCGCTCCGCCCGGCAAGCGCATGGGCCATGCAGGCGCCATCGTCACGGGCTCGAGCGGGACGGCCCAGGCCAAGGCCGAGGCGCTGGAGGCCGCGGGCGTGAAGGTCGGCCGGACACCGACCGAGGTGGCCGAACTCGTCGAAGGAGCCATGGCATGAGCAACGTCCCTCCTCCGTCCACCGCGCCGGTCTCCTCTGCCGGACCCGGCGTCGCCGCCCCACCGCCCATCGTGGACGACGTCATGCGCGGGTGGTCGACGGCGCTCGTTCGAGGCCTCGTGGCATTCGTCATCATGGCCGGCCTGGGACAGGCGGCGGCGTTCGTCGTCTATTTCGTGAGCGACCAGCCCGGCTCGGTAGGGACCTTCGCCCGACTGGGCTGGTTCTACTTCGATTGGTTCCATCACATCGCGGTGTCCGCGAGTGTGCCGAACATCTCGATCCCCGACACCGGCGGTCTGTTGCCGGGAGGGGCGTCCATCCGCGCTCACCTGGGGCTGGCCCTGATGCTCGGGACGTTCCTCGCCATCTGGCTCCTGTACGGCGCCGGCAAAGCCGTCGCCGACCGGGCCGAAGGGGGTGGGCTCGCCCGGGTCCTCCACGGCCTGAAGGTCGCGCCCGTGTATGCGCTCCCGTGCCTCCTGGTCTCGCTGCTGGTGAAGCTGGAAATCACCGTTCCGTCGGGCGCCTTCGCTTCAGGTTCCGTGGAGGTGAAGTCCTCCGCGGCCCAGTCGTTCCTGATCCCCTTCCTCATCGCGGCCGCCGCCGGAGCTGCCGGTGGTCTGCGGTCGGGTCGCTACGAGTTCCTCTCCCGAGGCCCCTGGGGCCGGCGGGTGTCCGGAGCGTTCGCTGGTGGGTTCAGGATGCTCGTGCTCGGCATCGTGCTCTCGTTCGTGGGACTCCTGGCCCTGGCGGTGGTTCACCCCGACGCCACACGGGCGTACTTCCGCACCGTGTCCGAACCGCCCATCGACGAGACGGTCCTGATCATCGGGCACCACGTCCTGGTGCTGCCGAACCAATCGATGTGGGTGCTCGTCCCATCGATGGGCGGATGCGACGGCGTGTACGGGTCCGGCGAGTCCAGGACCTTCCTCTGTTACTGGAAGTACCCGACACAGGTCTCGCTGTCGGCGAACGGAGCGTCGCCGGAGAGCATCCTCTCGGGGCTGCCGCAGGTTCGGACGGAGTACGGTACCGCACCCACCGGTTACTTCCTGTTCCTCCTGGTTCCCGCGATCTCGGTCCTACTGGGTGGGAGACACGCGGTCAGGAAGCGGGCCACCTTCCGGTACGAGGCGGCCGCGCTGGGGGCGGCGGCCGGCGTCGTCTTCGGCATCCTGGCGGCGGTGGCGTCCTGGTTCGCGTCGCTGTCCGTCGGCGTGTCGGGCGGCATCGCCGGCGTCCCCTCGGACTTCTCAGCGAGGATCGGGCCCGACGTGGTCATCGGAGGACTCATCGCCCTCGGGTGGGGCATCGTCGGCGGAGGCATCGGCGGATGGTGGGCGGGGCGTGAGCTCCCGGCCCGCGCTCCGCTCCGCGCGCCCTGAAGTCGTGGACGAGCCATGCGGAAGGCCCGGCCTGACGGCCGGGCCTTCCGACCGTTCCGGCGTTATCCGAGGCCCGTACCGCTCGACGGAGGCGAATGGGTCGAGGCCGGTTCGCTGTAGAGCATGTATGCGCCGTACGCCCAGACCAGATTCAGCGCGAGCCCCACGAAGAACCCCCATGACACCGATGTGCTGACTCCCGAATCGGATGGTTTCAACACCAATCCGACGAGCGTGAACAGGAGAGCGAGGCCGGCGACTGCGATGTGCAACATGCCTCGCTGCACGGGCAACTTGACATCGGTGCCGATGACCTTGGTCACGACGATCTCCGCGATCGCAACCAGCGCCAGGAACCACGAGAGCACCAACGTACCGTGGAAGGCGGTGAGCCGGTCGGTGGTCACCGTTACGCCCAGGGTCGTGCAGCAGCTGTACCAGACGGGCAGGAACGACCAGATGACGAACCCGATCGTTCCACCGAGGATGATCTTGTCCGCCGTGGAAACGTTGGACAGATCGAGCCCCTGACCTTGCCGTGCCATCGCTCTCCTTTCGTTCCCGAGCGTCGTGACCGCGCAGCCTGGGCTATCCAATACCGGGCCACCAAGCGAGTCAACCACGCGGCGCGTGCGGCTCTCGCGCCCGAGCCATCGTGACCAGGGCTGCCACGCAGGCCACGATCCCGGCGGGGAGGGCGATCCACGGCCCGAGCCACGGCCGCGTGAACGCGGGAGGGCGAAGCGTGCTCAGGGTTGCGCCAACGGTCACCGCCGCGCCGAGCAGGCTCTCCACGATCGCCCACGGCTGATGAGGGCGGATGCGCAGTCCTCGCATCATCAGCCAGACCGCCAGACCGAGCGCGGCGCCGATCGCGGCGAGAACCGACCACTGTGCCGTCAGGCCCCAGGCCCCCAAGGGATGCGAGCCTTCCCCGAACCGGGTCCATGGCAGGAGCGTCGCGCCGACGGCCACCGCGAAGGCCAGCCCGACGATCGTCCACGGAACGGTCCACCGCTCCCTCGTGGGGAGCACGTCCGTCGGGAGACCGGCCCCAAGGGCCGCCTCCAGGCATTCGACACCGAGGACCCGTCCTCGCACCGGTGTCGCGCAGGCGAGGCAGAGCGGCCGTCCGCAACTCTCGCATCGGGCCACCGAGATGCTCGCCGGATGGAGGTCGCAGCGGTCGCCGCTCTTGGTGCTCTTCTCGTCAAGTGGCACGGCCCGAATCCTAGCGTTGGGGTTCGGGCGATCCTGTTTGACGAGGTGGTTCTCCTGCGTGCCCTACTGCGGTCCGCCCCGTGTTGCCCGTGCCCTCGCCTGCGGGGTCGTCTGTGGGGACGGTGGGGACGGTGTCCTGGAGTTCTCTCCCTCAACGAGGGAACGGGCAGCTGGCCATCACACACGGACTCGAGTTATCGGAGTTCCACCTTCCAAACCTCCCGGACCAACTTCCACTCGCAGACCGAGACGTATTGGTACGACTTCGAGTACGACTGGCTCGCGTCAGGATGGTCAGGAATACAGTGGTACAGCGGAAGAGGGACTTCCTACCACTTCTCATGCAGAAACGTCCAAACGAATCCATGCCGATCCAGGTGGTAGGGGCGGTGTCACAACATTAGGTATGCAGGGCGAGCCTAGACGTCTTGAAGCCGGGGAAGTTCGGCGAACTCGCTCTCTGGGTCGCCAACACCCACCCAGTAGTACTGCTCCGGATGGGACTCAGGTCTGATGATCACACGCCGTGCGCGAGCACGGCCCCATTCAACAACCGTCCGAAGATCCGGGGAGGGAGGACATTGTTCTAGGTTCTGCGGGGGACCATCGGGCGACTGATCCCAGTATCCCCAGTAGAAATTCAGTTCTGAATCCCAAGCGAGATATACGGTCCCGCACCCTCCAGGCTGACTGCTCTGTCGTTGTTCCGCGGCCGCGGAGTGAGTTTCCGACTCCGGTGCGTCTGGGGGAAAGGGCATATGCGTCTCGGTGCGGCACGCTATCGCTATCACACGACGTCGTCGGACGGATTCTGGCTTGTCCGGTTCCAATACTCGGTTGCCGGTTGAACGTGGGTGGCAGGCAGCGTCGCGATGATTTGCAATCATCTACCGCCACTCCGTCCCAGGAAAGATCCCGGGTCGAAGGATCCCGCCCTGGGCCGCAATGGGATCCGCGGCGCCTCGGCGACACGTTCAGGCTGACGCGACGGGGGAGGGAGTAGGGTGCGCCCACCAAGGATGAATTCAACGCCAGAAAGCCTCGCAGCCCGGAGGCCATGGAGCTGCTCGCGAGGCGGCGCCCTGACGTGCCGGGGGGGCGTGAACGCTCTGCCACAGTACGGCGAAGCGCGAGGATGCCATCCCGAAGACATCGCGGCAGCCGAACGAGCCGTCGTTGGGAAGGGGAAGGGACGATGAAGGTTCTACACGTCGCGGTGCGACTCGGGCTCCTCGTGGTCGTCGCGTGGCTGTCCGCCCACTTGGCACTCCCCGCTTTCGTCCGTGGGTTGGCAATCGGTTATCGCGTGGGTCGGGGATCTGGTCGACGCAAAGCGATCGTCGAGACAGCTCGGGAGATCGTGACGGCGCATGTGCGAACGGTGGGAAGCGATTGGGGTCTCCGATTGATGCACGCATTGGCGGGTTGACAGCGACCCCACGTGCTCCGACCATCTGCTCAGGTCGGACACCCATGAGTGAGCCGGTGCAGCACTTGTAGGGAGACCTGACATTGGGGCTACAGAGATCGATTCCCGGTAGTGTCCCTTCTTGCGCAGAATCCGACTAGGTTCCAGAACGCCACCGCCAACACATTGTCGACCGTCACCGAGACGTCGAGTCGCGGAGCCGCTCAGACCACCCTCGCGCTGTCTCGGGGCTCAGCGGTCGATCTATCTCAGGGTTCGCTAGCTCAAAGAAGAGTTCCTTCATGACCGTGTCGAACAGTGGCGGGAACGCAATGTCCTCACGCACCTCGATGCCATCCGCCCACTTCTCGATCTCCTCGGCGGTGACGTCGCCCGACAGGTAGCGCTCGAGAACCTCGATGACAGTCGCCGGTGACAGAGTCACCAGGTTCCGAGCGCTATCCCAGTCGAACACGCGCAGTCGCTTCAAGGTATCGGCGACGGACCCCCGAAGGTGGATCAGATCTTCGAGAGCGACCCTGCGCGCCTGAAGTTCGTCCGCCGACCCGGTCATGGGTCCAGTCGTCCTTCTCCGGAAGGTAACCGCGACAACCTGTTGGAAACCCGGGTCTTCGGGTCACTGAGCTACCGCATGGTCCACCTCATCGCCTTCCTGCCAGAGCCAGGGGTCTGAGGCACCTGGCGACCAGGGCTACGGTCCTCCTGTCCTAACCTCAGCCAAGACCCGCGAGTGGCCGATACAGCCAGCGATGAAGAGTTCGTCGACGCGGCCTCCATCTCGTGATGCGCTTTCGGTCATCGGTTTCGCCGTTGGCATCCTCGCCGCTTTATGGCTGGGCTTCGCGATCGTGATGGCAGCGTACGTCCCCGGACACTGGCGCGACGTAGCTCGCATCGCCAGTGTCTGCCTCGTCGCAGGCATCATCGCAGCTGTTCTGGTCCGAATCGGCCGGAGAGGCTGAACACACTCATTCCCTGGATAGGGGACTCACGCATTTGGGTCGCCGGTGAAGGCGACGACGAGAACCGCTCGCGGGTTCTCTCTCCACGGCGCGCCCCGCAAACCCATCCGTCCGGGGCGGCGCTGCGAAGTCGAGGGATGCGGGCAGGATGACCTCGATCTACGACGCCGGGCGACGTTGTCGAGCCCATCCCCAGGCGTCATCAAGGGGAACGAAGTCACCAGCAGGGGATTCCCTGGCGTAGCTCTCGCCCAGGTCAGAGGCTTGATCGGGATTCTTAGTGCAGGCCGTTCGTAGAGGAAAGTCTCTGGTTGGTACGAGGTTGTCATGGAAGTCGAGCACATATCCGGGGCGAAGGTCCCCCAGCGAGAAATCGAGTCTACGACGTAGGCCTCACCGCTTTCCAAGATGATCTCGTACTCCACGCCCGGAGCAAGGTCACGCCGAAGTGGAACGACCTCCTTCCACCCTTCGGGCACGGACCCGATCAAGAACCGTTCTCCACAGCACGTGACGGACTCTTCGGCGAGGAAAGAGTGACTGACCAGGCATGCGGGGGCACCCAGCGAATCGGATTTCCGGAACCCCTTGGGACGTCGGGGACAAGCCGAACTGCTTCGAGTAGTAGTAGTAGGGCCTGCATGGGGCGAGAACGAAAACGGCTGCTGCGCCAATGGCCGCAGACGGACGAAATGGGAATCAAGCGTGCGACCGGCCACTTCTCCTCGGTGATCACGAGGCATCCCTCACGTTGGGTTCTGACGAACTCAAACACTGCCACGACGAACGCGCAAACGGGGCCAGGATTCGACTCTTCCGGGGGTACAAGTACGGACCTCCGGTTGGATCGTTGGATCGAACGGGAACCGCGGGGCCGGCCAGGGCGTACAAAGGGCATGAGCAGGGGGCGCATCCTTCCTCGAGCAGTTCCAGACCGCGACGCTTCCGTTCACCGGTGTACTGAGAGACGTCAACCATGTAACCCTCAAAGATTCGACGCGGCCTGTTCCTCACCGTGACTCTGGAGGCAATGGCATGGAGGAGT
>JBIOXZ010000110.1:0-5926 GCA_044869895.1 Actinomycetota bacterium
GGTCACCCGAAGCGCGAGGCAGGGTACGTCGCCGACGACGACATCCCGCTGGCTCATGTACGGGAACGACTGGTTGGACAAATCGGCCGGCGTCGCCGAGGAGAGGATGTCCCGTGCCCTCGGTCCCCACAGGGCCACGCAAGCCAGATTCGACGTCAGGTCTCGGACCTCCACGCCCTCCTGGGGTCCGGCCTGGCCCCGGATCCACCCCAGGTCGTGAGGGCCGAAGGCCGTGCCGGTGATCAGCAGGTATCGGTGGGGGTCGAGCCGCGTCGCCGTGAGGTCGCACTCGATCCCACCGCGCTCGTTCAGCAGTTGCGTGTACACCATTCGACCGGGCGGAACGTCCACATCGTTCGCACAGATGCGCTGAAGGAACTGGCACGCGTCCGGGCCGGTGACCTCGATCTTGGCGAAGCTCGTCTCGTCGAACAGGCCGGCCCGTTCCCTGGTGGCCAGGTGCTCGGCGGGGATGGCAGTCGACCAGTGCCGGCCGGCCCATCCCCGAGGGCGGAGCTCCTCGAAACGCTCGTCCTCGTTGGTCCGGAACCAGTTCGGACGCTCCCACCCGGCCTTCTCGCCGAACTCGGCGCCCAAGCCGGCCAGGCGGGCATAGGTCGGTGCCATCTTCAGCGGGCGTCCCGCCAGTCGCTCCTCACCCGGGTAGTGGATGTCGTAGTAGGTCGCGTAGATCTCGGACGCCCGGTCCTTCGCGTAGGTCCGGCTGCGGTAGTGTCGCCCGAACCGGCGGAGGTCCATCTTCCACACGTCGAGCTCGGGCCGGCCCCTGGCGATCCACTCCGCCATCACCTTTCCGACGCCGCCGGCTCCGGCGATGCCATGGGCGCAGAACCCGGCGGCAACGAAGAAGCCTCCAACGTCCGACTCCCCGAGGATGAACTCGCCGTCCGGGGTGAAGGCCTCCGGGCCGTTGATCATCCTCACGACGCCGGCGGACTGTATGGCGGGGATCACCCCGAAACATCCCTCGGCGAGCGGCTCGACCCGCGGCCAGTCTGGGGGCAGGAGCTCGTTGTTGAATCCGGCCGGTGGACCATTGTCGTCCCAGGCCCACGCCGCCGGGCCGCGCTCGTACCCCCCCGCCACCAGGCCTCCGCCGGCCTCCGCCCGGAAGTACACGAGGCGATCGGGGTCGCGGAGCGTGGGAAGGCCCCCATGGACGCCATCGACAGGCTCCGTCAACAGGTACTGGTGGGCGAACGGCACCACCGGCACCTCCACACCGGCCATCCGCCCCAGCTGGTGGGCGAAGATCCCGCCGGCGTCGACGACGACGTTCGTGCGGATGGGGTCCCGCCCCTGGAACGACACGCCGCGCACCCGGCCATCGTGGAATTCCATGCCGATGACCCGAGCGCCGGTGAGGATCCGGCACCCCCGCCGTCTGGCTCCCTCCGCCAGGGCCATGGTCAGGCCGCTCGGATCGACGTACCCGTCCGTCGGGAGGTAGGCCGCGCCCTGCACGTCCCGAGGATCGAACAGGGGGAAGCGGTCCAGTGCCTCCTCCGTCGAGACGACTTCCAGCGGGAGCCCGAAGGTCCGCCCCCAACCCGCCAGGCGCTGAAGCTCCTCGATCCGCTCACCCGATGAGGCCAGGCGGAGCGATCCCACCTCGTGCCACCCGGGGTCGACGCCGGTCTCCGCCTGCAGCCGCCGGTAGAGCTCGACCGAGTACATCATCATCCGGGTCAGCGAGACGCTCGACCGGAGCTGGCCGACCAGACCCGCGGAGTGGAACGTCGAGCCGGAGGTCAAGTCGGAACGTTCCGCCAGCACGACGTCGGTCCAGCCGAGTTCCGTCAGGTGGTAAGCGATGCTGGCGCCCGCGATGCCGCCTCCGACGATGACTGCTTGCGCCTCGTCCACGTCGCTCGGATCCCTCCGCTCAGTTCCCTGTCGCTCACATGCCCGTCGCCACGTCCTCGAGCCAGCCGGTGAACCGGGCATCGCCGGCGCTCTCCAGGCACCTGGTGAAGTGACGTCCCGCGTAGTCGACGTAATCGAAGTCCAGGATGGACAAGCCTTGCTGTACGACGCCCCACATCGCCTCGCGGAAGTCCGACATGACCCGCATAAGCTTCAACCGGGCCACATGAGCAGCGGTGACCCGGCCGAAGTACAGCTCGAGGAGCAGCATCTGGGCGTCCTCGCTGATGCCGTTGTTGATCGAGAGGTTCCCCAGATCGAAGAACAGGTCGCCCATCCCCGCGTACTCGTAGTCCACGATCAGGACCCGTCCATCCTTTACCAGGAAATTGGCGTTCAACAAGTCGTTGTGGCACGGGCGAGGAGGGATCGGAGCCCGGCCAAAGGCTCGCTCGATCCGATCGGCGAGCGCGAGGACGGATTCGTACTCGTCGGGCACCCGCACGCCGTGCTCCTCGGCCACCGCGCGGTAGTCGCGGACGACACCGAACGCGTCGAACGTGCTCGTGATGCTCTCCATCGCATGGATGGCCTTCACCGATCGCACCACCTGCTCCAGGACCTCACGGCGTTCGAGGTCCTCCGGCGGTAGCGGATCGGCATCGACGAACCTGGTGACCAGGACACGGAGCTCGGGCAGGTACTCCACGACCTCCGGGGCCACGCCGGCTCCGGCCGCGGACCTCGCCGCCTGGTGCTCGGCCGCTCGGTCGATCCCGAGGAACTCGGTGTCCTTCCCGAACAGCCGAACGACGAAGGACTGGCCTGCGATGTCGAGGCGGAAGTTCTTGTTGGTGATGCCCCCGCCGAGCGGGGCGACCTCCGACGCGAGGCCGGACCATGCGGGCACGGCGGCCACGACCGAGGCTAGGTCGGGGTCGAGGGCCTGCGCCACGGCGCGAAGGCTACTCCCATAGGCTAGGTCGGGCGACCCGACGGAAGGCACCGACGTGCGTATACGAAACAGGGCCCTCGTGGTTGGCGCCACCGGTATGGTCCTGCTGGCATTCGGGTCGTTGCTCGGTCCCACGATCGCCCACGCTCAGGCCGGTCCCACCCTGAAGGTCGATCCGTCCTCGGGCGGCGTGGGGACCACCGTGCGGATCGCCGGCCGGGGGTTCTGCGGGAGCCCGGCGTGCTCCTCGGTCCAGGTGGCCTTCGCCGGCATCGTCGTTGCCGACGGCATCGGCATCGCCTCCGACGGAGGCTTCGCGCTGAGCGTGACCGTGCCCGGTGGGACCCCACCCGGCGAGAAGGCGGTTGCCGCGACCCAGACCAACGCGTCCGGACAGCAGCTCGTGGCCAACACGACGTTCCAGGTGACGCTGGTCGGTGTCACGGCCACGCCCTCCCCCACGAGCACGGCAACCCCCACATCGACCGGTTCGCCAACGACGCCCACACCTTCGAGGACGACCGTGATCGGGTCGCCGGCGGTCGGTGGCGATGGGAGCTCCACCGCGTTGACCCTGGCCATGGTGGTGGCGGGGGGCGTATTCTTGATGGCTCTGCTGGGTATGGCGTATGTGCTGTGGCGGTCGCGTGAGATTCAGGCGCCGCCACCGCTGGGTCCGAGCGCCCCCTACGAGAAGGCCGGGGCCCCGCTCACCCCTCATGGCGGTCCCGAAGCCGAGGGGCCCCCCGGGTCGAGCCCGGGGCCCCTGGAGCCGGGCCCGGAGCCCCCGGAGCCCTCAGCACCATCGGAGGGCTAGGGTGAAGGGCAAACGACGGGTTGACAAGGGACGATGCGTCCCTACACTGAGGGGGCCATGACCGCCGGAACGAGGTATCGGGAACCGCAGGCTCTCGTACTTATTCGCTAGGCGCGGGGCCGGGCCCATTCGGGCCTCTCCGCGCCGACACCCTCCGCAAAGCGGGGGGTTTTTTCTACCCCGAGAACGACCGATGGAACAAGAGTCCGATTTTTTCCAGGAAAGCTGAGAGGACCAAGGGAGGAGAGGACGAGATGCGATACGAATTCGATCGAGGTGGCCGAACGGTGGCGAGCGTGCTGTGGGAGGGGCCCGCCCAGGTGACCATCGACGTGACCGATCCCGCCGATCGGGCCCAATTCGATCGGTTCTTCGGCTCCGAGGTGACGTACCTGTCGGCGGGGTTCGATTTCGGCGGGGCCGAGGACGAGCTGACCTCGCACCGTCGGGACTGGACACCGTGGGAGTTCGAGCGCTCGTGCCGCAACCTGGCCCACCGGCTGGGGTGCACGGTGCGCCGGGTGGAGACCGGGCCGGTAGAGGCCCGGCCGGGGGAGGTCGCCGCCCGATGAAGGTCACGGGGGCCCAGGCGCTGTTCAAGGCCCTCGAGGGCGAAGGCGTGGACGTCGTCTTCGGTATCCCCGGCGGTGCCATCCTCCCCGCGTACGACCCGCTGTTGGACTCGTCCATCCGCCACATCCTGAACCGGCACGAACAGGGTGCCGGCCACGCCGCCGAGGGCTACGCCTGGGCCACGGGCAAGGTGGGTGTGTGCATAGCCACCTCCGGGCCCGGAGGCTGCAACCTGGTGACCGCGCTCGCCGACGCGAAGATGGACTCGGTGCCGGTGGTGGCGATCACCGGCCAGGTGCCGACCCCGGTCGTGGGGAACGACGCGTTCCAGGAGGCTGACATCACCGGGATCACCATGCCGGTGACCAAGCACAACTTCCTGGTTACCGAAGCAGGCGCCGTCGCGGAGACGATCCGCGAGGCCTTCCACATCGCCCGCACCGGACGGCCCGGCCCGGTGCTCGTGGACATCCCCAAGGATGTCCTGCTCCAGGAGGCCAGGTGGAGCTGGCCGGAGCACGTGGACCTCCCCGGCTACAGGCCGACCACGAAGGGGAACCTGAAGCAGGTTCGTGAGGCGGTGCGGCTGATCATGGAGGCAGAGCGTCCGATCCTGTACGTGGGGGGCGGCGTGATCAAGGCCGACGCGACCAAAGAGCTGTTCGACCTGGCCACCGAGGGAAAACTCCCGGTCGTGACCACGCTCATGGCCCGTGGCTCCTTCCCCGACACGCACGAGCTGGCGCTGGGGATGCCGGGGATGCACGGCGGCTACACGGCGGTCACGTCGATGCAGCGGGCCGACCTGCTCGTCGCGCTGGGCGCCAGATTCGACGACCGGGTCACCGGGCAGCTCGCGTCCTTCGCCCCGCACGCCAAGATCGTCCACGCCGACATCGACCCCGCGGAGATCGGGAAGAATCGTGCGGCGGACGTCCCCATCGTGGGCGATGCCAAGGACGTGATCGCCAAGATGGTGGCGGAGCTTCGCCTGCGGCAGGAGGAGGCCGGCGGGCCGCCCGACCGGTCCGAATGGCTTTCGACCCTCCGCGGCTGGCAGGCCAAGTACCCGTACCGCTACGACCAGCCCGAGGACGGGCCGCTGAAGCCCCAGTTCGCCATCCAGCGTCTCTACGAGCTGACGAAGGGCGATGCCATCGTGGCGGCCGGGGTGGGCCAGCACCAGATGTGGGCCTCGCAGTTCTGGAAGTTCACCGAACCGCGGACGTGGGTCAACTCCGGCGGCCTCGGCACGATGGGCTTCGCCGTTCCGGCGGCGCTCGGCGCGAAGACCGGCCGGCCGGACCGTCGCGTCGTCGCCATCGATGGGGACGGCTGCTTCCAAATGACCGCCCAGGAGCTCGCCACGTCCACGACCGAGAAGATCCCGTTCGTGACGGCCATCATCAACAACGCGTACCTGGGGATGGTCCGCCAGTGGCAGGAGCTCTTCTACAACGAGCGCTACTCCCAGGTGTACCTGTCGCACGACACGCCCGACTACGTGAAGCTGGCCGAGGCGTACGGTGCCGTCGGTCTTCGGGCCGAGCATCCCGACGAGGTCGACGCGGTGATCGAGAAGGCGCTGTCGGTCGAGGACCGAAGCGTGGTGATCGACTTCCGGTGCGATCCAAAGGAGATGTGCTTCCCCATGGTCGCCGCGGGCAGCTCGAACGACGACATCGTCCTCGGCC
>JBIOXZ010000111.1:0-5912 GCA_044869895.1 Actinomycetota bacterium
TCGCGATCGTCGGCCCGTGGTAGGCCTGCGCGGGGGAGATGATCCGCCAGCGTTCCGGCTCGCCTCGCTCAACGTGATAGCTGCGCGCCAGTCGCAGGGCCGTCTCGTTGGCCTCGGCGCCACCGGCTGTGAAGTGGACACGCGTGAAGCCCGGGGGCGCGAGCTCGCAGAGCTGTGTGGCGAGCTCCTCCTGCGGAAGGCTCGTGAACTGCTGGCTGTAGAGGTAGGAGACCTCGCGCGCCTGGTCGGCGGCCACGTCCACGAGCTCGTCGAGTCCGTGGCCGAGGCTCGTGACCATCGCGCCGCCCGAGATGGCGTCGAGATACTCGTTGCCGGCGGCATCCCAGAGATGCACTCCCCTTGCCTTGACGATCAGCGGGTAGGCACGGTCAAGCTCGCGGGGGAAGACGTTCGTCTCGCTGGAGGTGATCAGGGAGCGTTCAGCCACGCCACGGCTCTTTAAAGGACCTGAAGTAAGTCCATACGCTAACCAGGCCCGCACCGGCAGTCAAGCGCTGACGGCTCTTACCTTCTTGGAGCGGCGAGCCAGCGCCGCGAGCAGCGCTTCGACGCTCTGCGCGGTGTGAGCGATGTGCGCCGCCATCGCCCCAGCAGCCGCACTGCGGTTCCGGTCCGTTACCGCACGCAGAATCGCCTCGTGCTCGAGCGCGCTGCGTTCGTGCCAGACCGGTGACTCCGGCAGCGCGACCAGCGCGTCGTTCAGCTCCAGGCGAATGGTCGTGATGGCCTGTTGAAAGAACCGGTTCCCGGCCGCCTCGGCGAGAGCGAGATGGAACTCCGTGTCCGACTGCATGAACGCGGCATCCGTTTCGGCCGCCGCGGCCGCGGCGTGCGTGTCGCCTAGCTGCCGCAGATCCGCTCGCGATCGAGCGACCGCGGCGAGCCCCGCCACGGGCGGCTCGACGGCGCTGCGGTACGCGAGTGCCTCCCTGACCTGATCGGACTGCCGACGCAGGCGGGCGAGGAGGGAGTCCATTCCCGCGCGGCTCTCGTCCGGTCCCACGACGAAGTTCCCGCCCCCATGGCGACCCCGCCTGCTCTCGACCATGTGATCGTCGACGAGCATTCGGATCGCCTGCTGGACGGTGGCGCGGCCGACGCCGAACATCGTGGCGAGCTCGCGTTCTGGCGGAAGCGCCTGGCCGGTGGGAATGAGCCAAAGAACGATCTGCCGGCGGATTTGCTCGGCGACGTACTCGTGGGCGCGCTGTTGTTCGAGACGCTCGAAGCGGACTAGCTCTGGTTCCCGTGCGCGTCGCGCCATCGGCGTCTCACGGGGACCTCGCGGCGTGCCGGTCGAGCACCGCGAGCAGTCGGTCGGGGTCAATGGCGTGGGCCGTGAGGCCATCCCGTCCGGTCATCGTCTCCGCGCCGAGCAGGGCGTTGAGGATCGCTTCCTCGGTTGCCTCCACCACCGCGTCGAAGACGGCGTTGATGTGCGAGTCGGCGAGCATCTCAACGGACAGCGTGAGGGGGGTCCGGGCGCCCATCTCGCTTGCCGGCAGGGCTCGGTTCGCCGTGGAGAATGTCAGCAGTAGGTCGCCGCTCCAGTGCTCTCCGACACCGCCTGTGCGTGCGATTCCGAAGCTTGCCCGCTGGGCCACGCGCGTGCACTGGCCGGGAAGGAGTGGCGCGTCGGTCGCCACGATCACGATGATCGAGCCCGCTCCGGGCTCGGCGGGATCGGGTGACGGAACCTCGCTGAGCGGGAGCGCCTGGCCGACCGGCGCCCCGTTGACGGCCAGGCGCTCTCGACGGCCGTGGTTGGCCTGAACGAGCACGCCAACAGTGAAGCCGCCCGACTCCGGCTCGAGCACCCGCGACGCGGTACCGATCCCGCCCTTGAACTGGTGACAGATCATCCCCGTGCCGCTGCCGACGTTCCCCTCGGCGACGGGCCCAGCAGACGCGCTCTCGTACGCTGCGAGGACGTGCTCGGCACGGACATGCATTCCGTTGACGTCGTTGAGCACGCCGTCCCAGGTTTCGCCCGCCACGGGCAGCGCCCAGAAGGGGCGGCCGGGGTCGCTGCGCTCTCGCGCGTCGATCGCGACTAGGGCGTCGCGGACGATCCCGACGCTGTGGGTGTTGGTCAACCCGATCAGCGACATCAACATTCCCGATTCGCGAATCCACTCGAGGCCCGTCAACTCGCCATTGCCGTTCAGCCTGTGCGCGCCGGCGAACAGTGGCTCCTCCCAGACGTTGCCGTCATGGGGCACGATCACGGTAACGCCCGTTCTCACGGGACCCTTCCCGACGACAAGCGGGCCGTCCCCTTCGACGAGAGTCGTGAACCCTACGCGCACCCCCGCGACATCGGTGACGGCGTTCTTGGGACCGGGTCGCCCGCGTCCAACGTCAATGCCCAGGTCACGTGCGCGCACGGGCTAGCCGGAGACGAGCTGTGTGCTCTTGAGCTTCTGCTTCTTCACGTTGACGTCGACGATCGCGCCGCGCAGCACACCCTCGGAGTATTCGCTGCCGGGATTGATGCAGACCGTCCTTCCGAGCTTGAACGTTCCCCGCGACTCGTGGAGGTGCCCGTGGAACCCGAGCAGCGGCTGATATCGCTCGATCACCCCGCGACACGCCGTGCTACCCACAGGGTGCATCTCGACCCCGCCCGCCGTCGAGCGCATCCGCAAGTCCTCGCCGAGCACCGGCCCCTGGTCTATTTGCGTGTCATATGGCGGGCAGTGGAAGTTGAAGATCGCCCACTCGGGCGCGTCCACCTGAGACGCGACCGCCTCGAGCCTCTCGGCCAGCTCGTCCTCCTCGACGTCGCGCGGGCAGTGCCACGGGGTGATGTTGGCGAACCCGCAGCTGGCCAGCTCGAGGCCCCCGGGCAGCCCTACGACGCGCCCCTCGAGGAACTCCACCCGCGAGGCCGACTCGATCACCTCGTCGATCTCCCGTGGGTCATCGTTCCCCGCATTGACGAAGCACGGCACCGAGCCGTCGCCATTCAGGCGCTCCTCCGCCAACGCCATCCAGTCCTCCACGCGCCCGACGATCTTCTCGACGAACAGCGCATGCAGCCGGGACCCGTCGGCCGCCAGCGCGTCCGCTTCCTCGCGGCTGCAGCGGTGCGGGTAGTAGCCGGTGTCGCCCACCCGCTGTTCCAGCGCGCGGATCTCCTCCTCGCTCCTGAGCACGTGGTTCTTGCCGAGGAAGGTGACGTGGAGCTCCCCGGGCGCAACCTCGACGAACGGGACGATCGCCTTCCCGGTGATGTCGCCCCCCAGGACGATCGCCTCGCAGCCGTAGAACCCTCCCGCGTTCAGGAACTTCTTGAAACAGCGGTTCGAGCCGTGGACGTCGCTGGCGTAGAAGATCCGCATTCTCAGTCCGGGGGGATCTCCCTGTAGGCGAGGTCGAGGTTGACTCCCCGGCGCTTCTGGATCTCCCTGGCCGCCCAGTACACGACGGCCCCAGCGACGTAGATGCCGATCACGAACAGCACCGCGTCCGTGCCGGTGGGGCCGCTGAAGGCCGGCAGCTTGAACGCCGAGTACAGCACCAGCGAGAAGAGGATGAGGTTGCCGACGCCGAACAGGACCAGAACCGGAACGCCGCCGATCCTGCGGCGGACGAAGTCCGGCGCCGAGTTGTAGATCTCGGGCCGCCGGAAGGGCAGCATGATCGCGGCGAAGCTCGCCACCCAGAAGGCGATCGAGTACAGCACGATGTAGTTCGAGACCTGTTGGAAGAAGGTCGTGAAGACGTAGAGCACCAGCAGGATCTCCGATGCCACGATCACTATCAGCGTCGCCACCCAGGGCGAGTGGAAGCGGCGGTCGACGTTGGTCACCGCGTCGGGAAGGATGCGGTCGACCGACCAGGCGAACAGGTTGCGGGTGATGATCGTGGCGATCACGAACAGCAGCAGGAAGTTCCAGAGGAAGAAGCTAACGGCCATGATCACGTTGAGAATCGTGTTCCCGGTCATGATCCCGGCGAAGAGGTTGAGCACGGGATCCACCGGCAGGCCCGACCCGTCGTCGGTGTTGTTGTTCAGGAACACGACGGAGTTGACGAACTCCTTCCCGACGATGTCATAGAAGCGCCACAGGCAGACGAGGTACATCGCGGCCGCGAAGGCGAGCGTCGCGAGGATGATGCGCGGCTGCGTCTTGCCGGGTTCCTTCACCTCCCCTCCGATGTAGGAGGAGTAGGTGAAGCCGATGTAGATGTAGTAGCCGATCGGTATGGCCAGGATCAGCGCGCTCAGCGTGCTGGGTTTGTCCACGTAGCCGGCCTCACGCGCCGTCGCGATGATGCTGGCGTAGGTCTCCCCGCCGGCGCGCTGGTCCATGAAGCTGTTGAAGTTGGCGATGAACTCGGCCTTGCTGGTCACGAGCAGCACGATGAGGGTGACCAACGAGCCGAGGATCGCCGGGATGAAGAGGATGTTGAGGAAGCGGCGTACGACCCGCGGCCCGAGCGAGAGGATCACGGCCACCATGACGATGAACGCCGTGCCGAGCAGGAACGTGGGCCACTCCTTCGAGACGTCCTCGCCGGCCGTCACCAGGCCACTCGAGTCCAGGACGTTCCCGAGGGTCAGGAACGCGATCGCCACTCCGAAGTTGACGGTGAAGGAGGCGTAGAGGGCCATTCCCAGGAGCTGGGACCAGGTGAATCCCCAGTTGGCGGTGAAGCCGACGGCCGGATGGACCACGCGGCCGAGGAACACGTACTCGCCGCCCGAGCGCGGCATCGCCGCCGAGAGGTAGCCGTAGGTCAGGGCGTTGGCGAGCGTGAAGACCGTGCCGACCACCACGGTCAGGAGGACGTTCGCCTCGGGCACCGCCCCGGCCATCAGCAGCGGGATGATCGCCAGCACCAGGCCGAGCGCGTAGCCGAGCGTGTTGAACACGAACACATCCCAGCCGCCGAACTCGCGCACGAGTCCCGACGAGCGCCTCAGGAACAACCCGCTTGCGGTGGTTTGGGTCGCGTCCGCAGACGGCGCAAGCTCGCCCGGGCTCGCCGCTTCTGAACTCATCTCTCCTCCTCAGCCCCGCCGCCGAAACTCCCAAGACCTGTAAAGGCCTCCGTGGAGGTCCATAAGGTATGCCGCGACCTCGCTGGTGTCAATGGCCACACCGGTACGCTGGATTCGGTGGACGCGAGGAGCAACTCGACGAGGGATGCGCTCCTCAACCTGACGAGCGAGCTGGTCGGTCTGGCGGCGGCGCATGGCACTCCGATGCGCGCGCTTGGAGGGTTGGGGATCGACCTACGGGCGACCGGCGTCCATCCACTGTTGCGGCGCGAGTTCGCGGATATCGACGTCGCCGCGCCCAGGAAGGCGCGCCGTCAGGTGACCGAGGTGATGGAGGAGGCGGGCCTCCAGGGCGAGCCGGAGTTCAACGCCCTCCAGGGGGCACGCAGGCAAATCTGGTGGGCACCCGACCGGAGCACACACGTGGACGTCTTCCTCGGCGAGTTCAGGATGTGCCATCGATTGGACCTGAACGGGAGACTCGGCGTCGACCATCCGGCACTTCCGGCCGCAGACCTGTTGCTGACGAAGCTCCAGGTCCTCGAGCTCAACCGCAAGGACGTTACGGACGTGGCCGCGCTACTTACCACGCATGGACTCGACGAGGGCGACCAGCCCGGTTCGATCAACCGCCACCGCATCGCCCAAGTCCTTTCGAGCGACTGGGGCTTCTATACGACGGTGACCGACAATCTCGAGAGGCTTCCCGGGCTCGTGTCGGACGTCGACCCGGAACTCGGCCGGCGGGTCGCCGAGTCGGCCGAGGAGCTCCACGAGGAGGTCGCCGGGGCTCCGAAGTCGCGAGCCTTCAATCTGCGCGCCAAGGTTGGGCGGCGGAAGCGATGGTACGAAGTGCCCGACGAGTCGATCACCTAGCTTC
>JBIOXZ010000112.1:0-17108 GCA_044869895.1 Actinomycetota bacterium
TGGCGACGGCGCTCCCCACGACGAAGCCGGCAACCGCCTCCCCGAACGTGTAGAGGGCCGCGTGGCGGAGGAAGGTCCAGTTCTCCCGGAGCGCCGTGGCGATCTCCGTGGGCTTGGGCAGTAGGAATCGCTGGATGTCGAGCGCCGTGACCAAGCCTTGCCAGGCCACGATCCCCGCGACGAGCACAGCCGCGGCCGGGGCCCAACCCCGGGCCCGCCGCCCAGCCCTGTGGAGCCTGCCCGGGAGGATCACCGGTTGGAGGCTCATCGTTCCTCCTCAACGAGCAGGAGCTCCGCCTCCACCTGAGCCTCGGCCGCGCCGCCCTTCCGCAATCGCTCCCGCACCGCGGTGACCAGCTCGAAGAACCGAGGCTCCTCCCGCGTGTCCACCGTCCGGGGCTGCGGGACCTCGATCTCGACGATCCCGATCACGCGACCGGGTCGGGCCGACATGACCACCACGCGGGTGGACAGGAACACGGCCTCCGTGATGCTGTGCGTGACGAAGACGATGGTGCAGCCGCTCTGCCGCCAGATCCGGAGCAGCTCGCCGTTCAGCCGTTCCCGGGTCATCTCGTCGAGCGCACCGAACGGCTCGTCCATGAGCAGAAGAGCCGGAGAGAAGGACAGGGCCCGGGCGATGGACACCCGCTGCTGCATGCCGCCCGATAGCTGCCACGGGTAATGGCCCTCGAACCCACCGAGCTCCACCAGGTCGAGCATCTCGGCTACCCGGCCGGCCCGTCGCTCCCGATCCCAGCCGAGCATCTCGAGGGGAAGGGAGATGTTGCGGGCCACCGTGCGCCAGTCGTAGAGAACGGGGTCCTGGAACACGATCCCGTAGTCGCGGTCCAGTCGGGCCTGGTGGGCGGGCTTGCCGTTGACCAGGACCTGCCCCCCGGTCGCCGGGACCAGGTCGCCGATGATGCGAAGGAGCGTGGACTTGCCGCATCCCGAGGGCCCGATCAACGAGACGAACTCGCCGGGATGGACGTCGAGATCGATCGGATCGAGCGCAGTCACGCCCGGTCCGCCGGGCGCCGCGTAGCGCTTGGACACGCCCCCCAGGGAGACCGCGGCGGGGCGGGACATGGGTCCGTTGCTCACGCCACGTGCTCCGGCGCGCGGTGCACCACGAGGCGCTCGGCGAGCACCACAACCGAGAAGAACGTGATCCCCAGCACGGCGGCAACGACGTTCGTGGCCCACAGCGATGCGGGGGAGGTGATGTAGTACTGGTTGTAGTTCAGGATGGCCCCGCCGAGCCCTCCCTGGATCGACGACGGAAGCTCACCGATGATGGCCCCCACCACACTCGCCGGCGCCGAGATCTTCAACGCCGTGAACAGGTACGGCATCGAAGCGGGAATCCTGAGCTTCCACAGGACCGATCGGCGGTTCGCGGCGTAGGAGTCCATGAGCTCGTGAGCTCGGGGGTCGGCGGATCGCAGCCCCCGAAGCGTGTTGATCGTGACCGGGAAGAACGTCAGGTAGGCCGCGATGATGGCCACGGAGAACAGGCCCGCCCCCAACCACACCACGACCATGGGCGCGATGGCCAGGATGGGGATGGTCTGGGAAGCCACGATGTACGGCAGGAGGCCTTGCTCGAGCAGCCGCGAATGCGCGAGCGCGATCCCCAGGGCGAAGCCGGTTGAGGCTCCAAGGACGAAGCCCAGCGCGGCCTCCCGCGCCGTGAACAGCGCGGCCTGAAGGAGGACCGTGACCAGAGGCGGCCCGTTCCGCCGGGAGGGCTGGAACAGCTGGCCGAGGATCTCGTGGACGTGGGGCATGGACCGTTCGTTCACCGGGAACGGCCAGGTCAGCCCGGTGGCCTGCCCGATGGCCCGATAGCCCTCCCACAGCGCAACCAGGCCGATCAGCACCGCGGCGAACGCGAGAACGCCCCCCCGCCTCCCCCTTCGGGCCAGCATGGGTCTACTTTGCCCCGGGTTGGCCTCGTGCGGCAAGGCAGCGGCGCTCGTCCGCCCCAGGTGAGGGTCAGACGGCTGTGCGGACGAAGTCAGACGGCGATTGGGCTGGTGATCAGCCTGACCGTCGCGCTATGCGTTTCGCCCCGATGGACCCACGTCACCCGGATCTGCTCTCCCGGGTCGTGCTGCTGGATGGCTGTCCCGAGCGCATCGGCCGACGAGACGGGTTGCCCGTCGATGGCGGTGATCACCGACCGCTCGGTGATCCCGGCCGATTCCGCCGGCGACCCGGGGCGCACGCTGAGCACCAACGCTCCCGAGGTGACGTTCAACCCCAGGCGGGCGGCCGTCTCCGAGTCCAGGTCCCGCACCCCGACGCCGAGGAACCCGGCTGGCCCGATGATGATGGTGCCGGTCTCGTTCCCCGACCGGATCTGCCCCACGATCCCGAGCGCGTCATTCGTGGGGATTGCGAAGCCCACGCTCGAGGCCGACTGGGAGAAGTCGCTCCGCGCAGCGGCGGTGATCATCCCGACCACCTTCCCCGAGGAATTCACCAACGGACCGCCTGAGTCGCCGGGCTGGATCTGGGCGTCCATCTGGATGAGCCCCGTCAGGTGCTCGGCGCCAGCCAAGCCACCGCCCACGGTGATCGAACGGTCGAGGGCAGTGACCGTGCCCTCGCTGACGCTGGGCGAGCCGCCCTGGCCCAACGCGTTGCCGATGGCCACCACCTCCTGGCCGAGGACCAGGTTCGACGAGTCGGCGAGCGTGACGGTGGGGAGGCCGGACACGCCTTGGACCTGCAGCAGGGCCACGTCGTCCGTGGGATCCACCCCCACTACCGTTGCCGGGTAGGAACCGGAACGACCGGTGATCGAGACCTCGATCTTGGTGGCCCCCTGGATGACGTGGTTATTCGTCAGCACCTCCCCCGAAGGGGAGATGAGCATACCGGTCCCCGCCCCTTGCCCGGTCTGGCCGAAGGGACCCTGGATCTCGGTGTTGATGTCCACCACGGCCGGCTCGAGACGATCCGCGATCGCCTGCACGTCCAGGCTCGTCGCGGCCTGACCGTTCGAGGACCCGCCGATCGCCGGGGAAGACCCCTGGTCTCTCGTGAAGCCCCACCCCAGGCCGGCCCCGGCGCCCAAGAGCAGCACCGCGGCCAGGACGGCGGCAACGACGCGCCTGGGCCGCCGCGCGGCTGGTGGCGGTGATGCGGGGGGGTGCGGCTGAGACGGCGAGAGGGTCGGGGGTGGCGGCGGGGGCGGCCAGCCGCTCACTTGCGCAGGATCGGGCGGATCGGGCAGGGACCGATGGGGTTCGGTTGGGTTCTCGTTCATCTCACCATTATCCAGTTCGGGCATCGAAGCCTCCTGGGCCGTCAGAAACGCAACCATCGTGTTGCCCCTGCCTGAGGGGGGAGTTGGAGGAACCTCAGGATCTCCTGTGAGCCTGGTTCTCCCAGCCCTCGATGCCCTCCCAGGGGTCGTAGTCAACCTCAAGGGCCTCCTGGGGGGGGCGTTCCCCTTCGGGCACGTTCCGCAGGTTGAGCCGGATCCTGGTCCACGTCGAGCTTCGACCTCGCATCGAGTCCACCAGGACGTCCGGCGGAGCGAGGTACGTCCACGCCTCGGGGTGCCGCTGCTTCCAGCGTTCCAACCCCTCCCGGGCCTCGGCCTCGGTGGCCGCCCTGGCGACCTCGATGAGTGGCATGGTCGTCCGCCGCCTCCCCGTCGGCCCGGCCCGTTTGCCCGGCGCGGCCGGAGGAACGACGCCCTGGCGCTCGGGCTTCCCGGTCGCCTTGCGCCGCTTCGAGGGCTGGACCCGGGGCGGCTCGCCGGCCTGCTTGGCGAAGTGCGGCGGCCACGGCGCGTCGCCGAACCCGGCCTCCTCGTGCTGAGCGGACAGCTCGAGCAGCCGTTTCAGCGAGTCGGCGGCATCATCCATGTGCTCGAACGGGTCGCCCAGTTCGGCGAACCGATTGGGGGCGGTGTCGATGGTGAACGCCTCCGCGTCACAGCCCGGCACCTCGTCCCACGTCAGCGGCGTCGACACCCGGGCGTCCGGGGTCGGGCGCACCGAGTACGCCGAGGCGACCGTCCGGTCCTTGGCGTTCTGGTTGTAGTCCAGGAACACCCCGTGGCGTTCCTCTTTCCACCAGCGGCTGGTGGCGAGGTCCGGCGCCCGGCGCTCGACCTCTCGGGCCAGGGCCAGGGCAGCCCGGCGAACCTCCGGGAAGGTCCACCGGGGGTCGATCCGGCAATACACGTGGAACCCCCGGGACCCGGAGGTCTTCGGCCACCCTCGCATCCCCAGGTCGTCCAGGACTTCCTTCGTGACCATGGCGACGTCGCGGATATGCGGCCAGGACACGCCGGGAATGGGATCGAGATCGACGCGGAGCTCGTCGGGGTGGTCCAGGTCCGTGGCGCGGACGGGATGGGGATTCAGGTCGATGCACCCCAGGTTGATCACCCATGCGAGCTGAGCCGCGTCCCGAACCACGATCTCCTCCGCGGTGCGGCCAGATGGGAAGGCGAGCTCGACCACCTCGATCCACTCGGGCCTGGATGTTGGAGCCCGCTTCTGGAAGAAGAACTCGCCTTCCGCCCCGTTCACGTAGCGCTTGAGTGCCATCGGCCGGCCCGCGACCCCGCGCAGGGCGCCCTCGGCAACCGACAGGTAGTACCGGACCAGATCGAGCTTCGTGTGGCCGGTGCGGGGGAAGAACACCTTGTCCGGATTACTGACGATGACCTCGCGCCCCGAGATCTCGAGGACCTCTTTTCGAGCCGGCATCGCATCACCATACCGACGCGACCAGCACGTGTGCGCTGCTGGCTGGACCCCAGATCGCTTGTGAGGATTAGGCTACGTTCAGCCAGGGTTCTCGCTGGTGGTGCGCGAAAAGGGGGCTCAGGACATGGCGAAGAAGAAGGCGAAGAAGAAGGCTGCGAAGAAAGCCGCCAAGGCCGAGGCCAAGGTGGCGAGAAAGGCCGAAAAGGAGACCAAGGCGATGAGGAAGGCAGCCACGGGAGCCCAAGCGGAGGCCACACCGTCCCCGCCCAAACGTAGTTCCAGGCGTGAGGCCGGCCAGGCGGCCGCAAAGCAGCCGACGGCTGCGACCGAGCCGGCGCCGGCGGCATCGCCGGCCCCTCAGTAATCGTCAGCCTGGGTTCCCGTCAGCCCAACCGCTTCGGGACCACGAAGTCGACCAGTTCCCCACTCTCCGTAACGAGGTCCTTCCACGCCAGGCGACCGAAGGCCAGCGTGGCCAGGCCTGCGGTCGGGAACTTGTCCGCCAGCCGGCTTCGAAGCGGTCCGTCTCTCGCCAGCAGGAGCGCGAGGTCCTGCACTCCGGGGTTGTGCCCGATCATCATGACCGAGTCGACCTCATCGGGCAGCGCGCGCAGCCGCTCCAACAGTCGATCCTCCGTGGCCCCGTACAGCGACCGCTCGACGTGGATCTCGGCGTCGCGACCAAGGCTCGAAGCGATCCGTTCGAGCGTCTGCCGAGCGCGCATCGCCGAGGAGCAGAGGATCAGGTCGGGCCGGATCGCTCTCTTCGTCGCATAGTCGGCGATCCTGGCCGCGGCGCGCCGCCCCCTCGGCGCGAGCGGTCGGTCGTGATCCTCGATAGATGGATGGTCCCAACTGGACTTGGCATGTCGAAGGAGAAACAGATGCCGGGTCTCGACCACGATGCGAGCGTACCCGGGCGTCGAGCCCGCGACGATCGAGGCGTAGCATGGTGGCCCACCGAAAGGGAAGCCATGGCCGACAGGTCGGATGTCCCGGGAACGACGAAGGAGGCCAACGCCGGGCGGAAGCTCGGGAACAAGGAGTATGCCCGAGAGCTGAGGAAACTCCAGGTCGAGCTGGTCAAGCTCCAGGAGTGGATCAAGTCCCAGGGCCTCAAGGTCGTCGTGATCTTCGAGGGGCGAGATGCCGCGGGCAAGGGCGGGGCCATCAAGCGGATCACTGAATGCCTGAACCCTCGGGTGTGCCGTGTCGTGGCGCTGCCCGCGCCGACCGAGCGCGAGAAGGGCCAGTGGTACTTCCAGCGCTACATCGGCCACCTTCCCGCGGCCGGCGAGATCGTGCTGTTCGACCGCAGCTGGTACAACCGGGCCGGCGTCGAGCGGGTCATGGGCTTCTGCACCGAGGACGAGTATCAGGAGTTCCTTCGCTCGTGCCCGGAGTTAGAGCGGATGCTCGTTCGGGCCGGGGTCATCCTCATCAAGTATTGGTTCTCGGTGAGCGATGAGGAGCAGGAACGGCGCTTCCAGCAGCGGATCACGAACCCTACGAAACGCTGGAAGCTGAGCCCTATCGACTTGCAGTCACGGGCCCGGTGGGTCGAGTACTCCAGGGCCAAGGACGAGATGTTCAAGTACACCGACATCAAGCAGGCGCCGTGGTACGTCGTCGCGTCGGACGACAAGCAGCGGGCCCGCCTCAACGTCATCAGCCACCTGTTGAGCCTGATCCCCTACCAGGACCTGACACCCGAGCCCATCGAGCTGCCGCCGGAGCACAGGGACGAGGGGTACGTTCGCCCACCCATCGCCGATCAAACGTTCGTGCCGGATCGCTTCTGACGCTGCGCGAGGCCCTTCCGCAGCAGTCGGCTCCGTCACCGACCGATCGGGAGGTGCCGCAGCAACTCGTGGTCCCGGTCGTAGGTAAGCATCCGCTCGGCCTCCACCAGCGGGACCCACCGAAGCCGGTCCACCTCGTCGGAGGGATCGAACCGTCCCTCCACCCACTCCATCAGCCAGTACGTGACTTCCTTCAATCGCGCCCGACTATCGCGATAGCGGTGGCTGCCGATCACGTCCCCGACCCGGCATCGGAAGCCCGTCTCCTCCCCCACCTCGCGGATGGCCGCCTCCGCCAGGCTCTCGCCGGGGAGCAGCTTTCCCTTTGGGAAGCTCCAGTCGTCGTACCGAGGGCGGTGGATCACGGCTACTTCGATGTCGTCGTTTGGACCGATCCGCCAGACCACTGCCCCAGCGGCCTCGACCTCAGGGGTGATCCCATTGGCCTCGGCCTCAGGCCGGGACTCGGACGGCAGGGAAGGGTTCATGTAGGACACGGTATCCGAGGCGGTACGAGCAGGACTACCGGTGCATCCGCGGGTCCCGAAGGTGAACTCGGGTGAACGGCCCTCCCATGGGCCTGGCCCCAGGCCGTATCCTTCGGGGATGCCGGTGTGCACCCTTCCCTTCGGTTTCCCCACCTCCGGCCCCTGAAGCCGATGGAGTCCACTCCCAGCCAGGCCGCCGACGCCCGGGAGGTCGAATGGCAGTTCGACGCCATCGACACCCGTCCGGTGGAGCGCTGGCTGAAGTCCGCCGGGGATGTCGTGACCCGGGGTGAAGCGAAACGGTTCGTGGATACCTATGCCGACACCGACGATTGGCGCCTGTACCGGGCCGGATACTCGCTCCGCCTGCGTGTTGGCCAAGGCGGCACCGAGGTCACCATGAAGTCCCTTTCTGCTGCGGCCAACGGCCTTCGCGATCGAACGGAGATCGCCGAGCCGCTGCCGGCCGGACGTCTGGAGGCCTTGGCAGTCAGCGACGGGCCGGTCGGGAGTCGAGTTCGCGCGGTCATCGGTCCCCATGCCGTCAGGCCCAAGTTCCAGGTCCGGACCCGTCGCCGGACGTACCTCGTCTCATCGAACGGCTCGGCCGCTGCCGAGGTGGCCCTCGACGCGACGACGATCCCCGTCGAGGGCCGGGAGCCCGCCCGGCTCCTCAGGGTTGAGGTCGAAACCGACGGCGGACCAACGCCAGATCTCGCCGACTTCGTGGACAAGATGCGAGACGCCTGCGGCCTTACTCCGGCTTCCGTGTCGAAGTTCGAGGCCGGCCTGCTCGCACGCGGCTTGGCGCCAGAGCGGACCCTCGACCTGGGGTCCGTGGCGATCTCCTCGGAATCTTCGGTCGAGCAGCTGGCGTTCGCGGTGCTTCGTCAGAACTTCGCCGCGCTCCTCAGCAAGGAAGGGGGGACGCGCCTCGGCGAGGATCCGGAGCAGCTGCACGACATGCGGGTTGCGACGCGTCGCATGCGCGCGGCCATCGCCCTGTTCGAGGCCGCCCTGCCGGCCGAGGTGGTCGGGCTTCGCGAGGAGCTGGGATGGGTGGCCTCCGCTCTGGGAGCCGTCCGCGACCTCGACGTGCTGATCGAACAAGTCGAGGCGTGGGGGAGGCCGGCCGGGGATGTCGACGACCGCACGCTGAGAGCCGTGGCCGGCGTGCTTCACGCCGACCGCGACCAGACGAGGGCGAACCTCGTCCAGACCCTCGACTCCCCTCGGTACGAGCAGCTGCTTGCTGAACTCACGGCCGTCCTCCGGCACGGGCCGGTCGGTGCATCTGCGTCCTCGCGTGTGCCAGCCGTGGACGCCGCTCCGTCGCTCATCAAGAAGCGGTACCGCAAAGTGAGAAAGGGTGGCCGCCGGATCGACCGGACCTCGAAACCCGCCGACTACCACCGGCTGCGCATCCGGGCCAAGCGGCTGCGGTACGCGCTCCAGTTCCTGGCTCCGATCTACGGCAAGGAGGCAAGGGCCCTCATCCGCCGCACGGTACGCCTCCAGGACCTGCTCGGTGCGCACCAGGACGCCGAAGTTGCGGTGGCCCGCTTCGAGGCAATCGTGGCCGAGGAGGGGAACGACCTCCCCCCGGCCGCGGCGTTCGCCATGGGCGAGATCACGGAGCGCTACGCAAAGAGGAAGGCGAAGCTCCGGCGGCGCTTCCCGAAGGTGTTTCGGCGCGTTGGAGGTACGGCCTGGGCCGATGTCCGCCGGGCCATGAAGCGGGCAGGGTCATAGCCATGGACCTGTACCTCGTCAGGCACGCCCTCGCGTTCGGCCGGGATCCAACCCGATGGCCGGACGACGGCGAGCGGCCCCTCACCCCGGAAGGGGAGGCCAGGTTCAGGAAAGCGGCCCGAGGGATCCGGCGCATCGTCACCAGCGTCGACGTGGTCCTGTCGAGCCCGTTCCCCCGTGCCTGGCGGACGGCCGAGCTGCTCGAGGAGGAGGCGGGATGGCCCGCCCCCAAGCCGGAGCCTGTTCTGGAGGCCGGCCGCTCCCCCGCCGAGGGCATCGAGATGATCGAGCCCCACCTCGACGTCGCCTCCCTGGCCCTGGTCGGACACGAGCCCTACCTCTCCGAGCTCGCCTCGATCCTGCTCACCGGCCGCCCGACGTCCCTGACCATGGAGATGAAGAAGGGAGGCGTAGCGCATCTTTGGCTCAACGACGGCCTCCGTCGCGGGACGGCGTCGCTTCGATGGCTCGTCACCCCGAAGGTGCTGCGCGCTCTGAGCGGGTGACGTCGACCCCATCGTGCCCGGCGTGAACAGTTCCTTCCGTGCGGGCCACATGCAGCTGCTCCGTGCCGGCGCCCTCGGTGGGCCACTCCTCCATCCCCCGTACCACGGCATCGACGACGGAGCGGAGGGTTTGGTGGATCTGGCTCACGGTCCTGCGCGCATCGATCACGGTGAACCCATGGCGCCTGGCCAAGCGCCGGAACTCCGCCAGCAGCATCTGCTGGTATTGAACGAAGCTCTCGTAGACGTTCGAGCCCCTGAGGAAGTCCTGGCCTGACTCCCAGTAGTCGAATCCGGTGCTGGATAGGACCCTCGGCAGTAGTTGCTCGACGTCGATGTCCAGGTAGATCACGAGGTCCGGCACGAGGGCGAAGGCGTACAGCTCTTCCATCCACTCCAGTGAGACGCCGCGGACGGCCGCCCGCGCGATCAGGGAGAACACGTACCGGTCGGCGAGCACGACCATTCCCGCCCGAAGGGCCGGGAGGATCTGCCGCTCGAGCCGGTCCCAGAAGTCCGCGGCATAGAACAAGTTCAGCGTGATGGGGTCGAGCGTGTGGCCCCCCTTTGCCCGCTGGATGCCGGGCCCGGCCAGATCGGATCGACGCAGGCCCGTATCGAGCACGGCGTAGCCCGCATCCTCCAACCACTCCTTCAGCAACGCGACGTGGGTGGACCGTCCGGCGCCGTCGGTGGCCTCGATGACGACCAGCCGACCGGGAAGTGACTCCCCCTCGATACCCGGCGGCCGAAACCCGTAGAACGAAAGCTCGGTCATGGAGGTGGCAGCCTCCCCGGGCCGACGTTCAGGTAGCGACCCAGGAGGTCTGCGTCGCGGAGGGCTTGGTGGATCTCGCCGCCGTCGAATCGCATGACGCCCGAAAGATGGGGCCGGACCAGATCGCGCATCCGTTGTTGCTGCCGGATGAGCGTCTCCGTGGCGTCCATGCGAACCAGTTGAAACTCGTCGACCAGCCGCTCGTACTCGTGCTTGATCAGGCCCTGGTAGATGCGGAACGACTCCTCCGGGTCGGACGAGAGCTCCATGTCCATCCCGGCCTCGTAGTACTTCAGCTTGGGCCGGCCGTCCATGATCCGACGCACCGACTCCGCGAGCGGCGTGTCGAAGTAGAACGACAGGCTCGGCTTCACCGCGAACGAGTAGAGCCTGTTCAACCAGTTGCGGCTCACCCCTCGGACGGCATCGCGAGCGAAGGCCGTGTAGACGTAGCGGTCGGCCAGCACGACGGTACCCGCTTGTAGCGCGGGAAGGATCACCGAATGGACACGGCTGGCGAAGTCCGCGGCGTGGATCAGGCTGAACGACATAGGTGAGAGCAGCCGGCGCTTCTTCCCCCGTCGCGTCGTTTCCTTCACGATCGGGGAGGAGTTCCACTCGCTGAACACCACGAGGTAGCCCTGGCTGATCAGCCACTTGTGGAGCAGGTTCAGCTGAGTGCTCTTGCCCGAGCCATCGATGCCCTCGACGATGAACAGGCGGCCGGGGAGCCCGAGGTCATCACGCATCGCCACCCGACTGTAGCAGCAGCCTCTTTCCGAACGCGACCCGGAACCGTTCGGCAAGAGCGTCCCTCCGCCACGGGTCGTACACCGGGACCTCTAGCACCACGTGCTTGGCCTGGACGACGCACTGAACCTCTCCCCCGTGGCCGGGGGGGAGGCGGTGCTCGATCTCATCGGCCAGGGCCACCACCGTTGCCGACCGGGCTATCGGGACGCGGTCGTCGCGGCCGAGCAGGGGACGGTACCGGGAGATGCTCATGCCCTCGTCCCCGGCTTGCCGGACCACCGCCGACAGCAGTGCAAGCTTCCGATGGGAGAAGCCGTCGAGGTCGGCCTCGGTGATCATGTCGGCGGTGTGCTGGTACCGCCGGTAGTAGTCCACGCTGCGCCCGACATCGAGCAGGTTCGTTGCCTGGGTCAGTCGCTCGTGCACGCTCGCCCCAGCCTCGGGCTCGAGGGACCGGAGGATGCTCCTCGCCACGGTGGCGCGCCGCTGGGCCCGGTCCGGGTCCCAGGTCGAGAACCGAGACGCAAACGCGAGGATCGAGGCCCTGCGGACCTCTTCGACCGGTGTCTCGCGAAGCCCCACGGCGTCGAAGGCAAGCCCCTCGCGGAGGCCTTGGCTCGAGACGGTGACCTCGGCGGCCCCCAGATGCTCCATCAACGAGAGCAAGGCCAGGCTGCCGCCGACGATGGAGTCCGCTCGCTCCCGGGAAAGGCCGGACATGAGCCGGCGGCGTGAGGACCGGCGTGACGCCAAGAGATCGGCCAGCTCCTGTACGCGCTTGCGGGTCAAGACGTACCCGTGGAGCCGGGGGATGGGGTACCTCCTCGATGCCTGATCCATCTTGGCCAGGTTTCGGATGGTCCCGCCTGTGCCGATCACTCGTTCGCCAGGCTCGAGCTCGCCGACCTCGGCGCCCTCGAGGGTGGTCCGGGCATGCTCGATCAGCTCCTCGATCTCCTCCTTTGCCGGCGGATCACTTTTCAGGAAGCGGTCGGAGAGGCGAAGGGAACCGAGGGGCAGCGTCCACGACCGAAGGGCCCGGCGCTCGTCGAATTCGGTGAGCTCGAGGCTTCCGCCTCCGAGATCGGCCACGGCGCCCCTGTCGACGGGCAGCCCACGGACGGCTCCGAGGAACGTGAAGAGCGCCTCCTCGTCCCCGCTGATCACGCGAACGCCGACACCGCTCTCGGCCTCGATCCTCGCTTGGAACTCGTCCGCGTTCTCCGACTCCCTGACCGCCGAGGTGGCCACGGCGATCAGGGTTCCGGCTCCCGCGCTCTCCGCGATGGCCCGGAAGTCCCGGAGCGCGGCCGCGGTGCGCTCGATGGTCTCTGGAGCGATGCGGTTCCCCCGCCGCAGATCCCGTGCCAGGCGCAGAGGCGCCCGGCCGTTGGCGAGGATCTCCAGGTGGCCTGGGCCACCGATCCGGATCACCACGACCCGGCCCGAGTTCGAACCCACATCGATGACGGCGAGCGACCGGTCTGCCACGCGAGACGCCCTTCCGGGGAAGGAACGAGCGGCGATTGCGCGGAGTATAGGAGAGGCAGCCAGGCGAAGAGGCTGGCCGTCGGGCGCGCCCGATCCCGGCGCGCCTTCGCACGTTCAGGAGGATCGAGGAGGAACGCCGCGTTCGTTCCGGATTGCCCACGGTCGGAGCAAGCCGTAGATCGTTTCGGTCACCGCGACGGGCACGCTGTGCGAACGCGCTCGACGGACCACCTCCCCGTGGAGTGCCTCGAGCTCCATGCGCCGACCGTTCATGAGATCGTGGTGCAACGACGAATATGAGTCGGGCTCGAGGGAACGGCAGAACGCCTCGTGCCTTTCCACGACGTCGCCGCCGAGCTCGACCCCCTCCGCCGCCGCGACGCTTCGGACCTCCTCCACGATGTGGCGGAACACGTCCATCGCGTCCCGCACCTCGCGGATCTCGCCGATCGGGAGCCGGATCGCGGCCGTCATTCCAGACTGCGCACAGATGAACGCCAGCTTGTCCCAGAGCAGGCGGCGGATGTCCTGCGTCGCGGTGGCGTCGATCCCCGCCTTCCTGCACACGGTCGCGAGGGCCTCGGCCCGCTCGCTGTTGGACCCGTCCATCTCGCCGAAGAGGATCCGTCCCGGCCCGCCGGTCTGGACGATCACGCCCGGCTCGGCGATCGTCGAGAAGATGAAGGCGACCCCGCCGAGAACGTGCTCGGAGCCGATCGCGGCGGCGAGCTTCTCTTCGTTGTCGATGCCGTTCTGGAGCGAGACCACGGCCGTACGCGCTCCGACGAGCGGTCGCAGGTGCGCGGCCGCCTCCTCCGTGTCGTACGACTTCACGCAGAACAGCACGTAGTCGCACACGCCCACCTCCACCGGATCGCCGGAGGCCTGGGCGTTGACGTCGAAGTTCCCCGCGACACTCCGCACCTGAAGACCGCGTTCCTGGATGCTGGCGAGATGGGCACCGCGGGCGATGAGATGAACGTCCTCACCGGCCACGGCCAGTCGCCCACCGAAGTAGCCGCCCACTCCGCCGACACCGACCACCGCGATCCTCACCCCCATCCCACCTCCGCCATCACCGAGGGAGCAAGTTGAGCGAAGCTGCCGGGACCGCCTAGGATGATGGTGTACCGAGTTCGTCCGGGCTCGTTCAAGCTCGGCGGAGGCCCCATGGATGTCCGGCCGGAAGCGGGACCCGAAGGGCGATCGGGAAGACCCCCGCCCGTACGGGTCGAGATCGTCACGTACGCACCCACGGTCTTCTTCCACTGCCAGCACTGCGAGGTCGCGTTCGGGCAGACGGGGATCGGCGAGCGGTTGCACCGCGATCAGGCCCGGGAATCGCTGCCCGAGGAGCTTCGGGCCGAGTTCGCCCAGGTCGCCGACTGGGCTCACCGGCTCCTCGATCGCCACGGTCCGCGTGTCCAGATCCGCGTCACCGACGCGGCGTCCCTGCAGGGCTTCTGGACGTCGCTGCGCCACGGAACCCGCACGTATCCGGCCGTGATCGTCGACGGGCAGGAACGCTACGTGGGAGCGAATCTCGCTGTGGCCGAGCTGGAGATCGAGCGGCGCGTGGCCGGCCACGACGCACAGGATCGCGAGAGGGAGGGAGGGTGACGTGAACTCGTTGTGGGTCGTCGTCATCGGTCTGGTGGTCTCGATCGGCGCCTACCGACTGTACGCCAAGCGGATCGACCGTCAGGTGATCCAGGCCGACGCCAACCGGGCCACCCCTGCGAAGATGTATATGGACGGCGTCGATTTCGTGCCGACGAGCCGGTACGTGCTCTACGGCTACCACTTCAAGTCGATCGCCGCGGCCGGGCCGATCGTCGGGGTCATCACGGCTGCGAACCTATGGGGATGGCTGCCGTCGATCATCTGGCTCATGATCGGGGTGAGCTTCATCGGGTGGGCGAGCGACTACAGCGCGATCATGCTCGCCGTCCGCAACGATGGAAACTCGCTCTCGGCGGTGGCTCACCGCCTGATCGCGCCGCGGACCCGACGGATTCTGTTCCTGTTCATCTTCTTCTACCTGCTGCTGATCGGCGGCGCGTTCGTCGGGATCATGGCGGCGATCCTGGCCGCGCGGCCCGACGTCCCGTTCGGCATCATCGTGCTCGCCCTCGCCGGACTCCTCGCCGGATACATGATCTATTCCAAACGCGCCGATCTGATCCGGGTCACGCTCGGCGTGGTCGCCGTGACGGTGATCGCGATGGCGATCGGCCCGCTGGGCGTCGACCTCGCGAAGGTGCCGACGGACTGGAGCGAGGGACCCATCAGCGGCGTCGTGCTCTCGATCAACGACGCCGTGAACGGCGACCAGCCGCTCTACAAGGTGGTCGACCCGACGTTCGCGGATCCGCGGATCCCGCCGCCAGACCCCGAGACGGGAGAACGGCCGGCGACGCCAACGTTCGACCCGAAGACCGGGGAGATCTCCGTCTTCCCGAGCTTCCTGCTGTGGGTCGTGTTCCTCCTCATCTTCAGCTACCTGGGCGCCAACCTCGCGATCTGGCGGTTCGCGCAGCCGGTCAACTACATCGGCTTCTGGATCACCGCGCTGACGATCGGTCTGGCGGCGATCGGCGCTGTGGTGGCGGTGTTCGTCCATCCCGAGGTGGCGAAGTTCAAGATCGACGCGTACACGACCTTCCAGGCATCGCCGATCCCCGGCCCGATCCAGCCGCTGTGGCCGATGCTGTTCGTGACGATCGCCTGCGGCGCGATCTCCGGATGGCACTCCCTCATCGGCTCCGTCGGTACCGCTCGGCAGCTCGAGTACGAAACCGACGCTCTCCCGGTCGGGGGCGGAGGGATGTTCTCGGAGAACGCGCTGGGGCTCCTGTCGCTGACCGCGGTCGCGGTCGCCGGCGGCGCCGGTGCGAGCGCTTTCGCGCTCGGTGTTGGGACGCTGCTACACGAGGTGACGTTCACGGCGCTGCCGGTGACTTTCGGTACGGCGCTGGGTTTCGGCGTGTTCGTCGTGATCGTGCTGACCGTCGTGCAGCTGGTGTTCCGGGTGATGCGCGTGACGCTCGGCGAGTGGCTGGGCGAGGCATGGGTGGGATTCAAGAACCAGCACGTCGCGACCATCGTCGGGATGATCGCCGTGGTTGCGCTCGTCCTGTCCGGCACCTGGGTCTACCTCTGGCAGCTCTTCGGGGCTGCCAACCAGCTCCTGGCCGCGCTCAGCCTGCTGCTGGTCACGGTGTGGCTCGTCTCCACGCGCCGGAACGCCCTCTACGCCGGCATCCCGATGGTGTTCATGTACGTGACCACGATCGCGGCCTCGCTCGTCACGGCGTTCAACCTCTACAAGTCGATCGTGCAGGGGGAGGACGTGGCGACGATCAGCCTGTGGGGCGCCTGGGCGATGATCATCGTGGCGTTGCTGTTGGTGGTCGCGGCGCTCGTCATCGCCTACGACGGGTGGCGGGCGTACCAGCGGTACCGTCTGGCGCCGGCCGCCGAGGAGGTTTCACCCGCGCCGACCGGGTGAGGGAGGTCGCGATGCGGAGCGGGGTCCGCCGCACGTGGGCCCCCGGTCCGTCTTGCGGTCAGCTCACGGCCGTGCCGGCCAGGTCGACGACGGCTCGCACGAGCTCGTCGGCGTCCGCCGCATCGGGCTCCGGAGGGAGCACGTGCACCTCCACGTGCGGTGGCTCTCGACGGACGGACAGCCGCCAGACCCCTCCGCTCGCCTCCGCCAGGCGATGCAGGATGGGGCGGACCGATTCGGGGCTCGAGCCGGGCGCGTGGAATACGCGCAGGCCGGGCACATGCCAATCCGCTGCGATCCAGGCGTCTTCGTCCAGCGCACGGATCCGTTCCGATCCAGTCCATCCGGATGCGTCGCCGATCTCGAGCTCGAATCGGGGCGGACGGTGCAGACGGGCCCTGAAGATCAAGAAGTCCTTCCGGCCATGGAACCGAGCGAGAGCCCAGAACCACGGGACGTCCCGCGGCTCGAGCACCACCAGGACCGTGACGGCCGCGAACGGTTGTGCTGGGTCGACGATCGTGAGCTCGACGGCCGAGCTACCCAGCCACCGGAGGGTGGTGCGCCGTCCGATGAGAGGCAGGCCGGTCTGCAACCAGCGAAGGAACCTGTTTCCCCGAGCGATGTTCTGCTGCGTCCCCCAGGTGAACCACAGCATCACGAGAAGGATCAGCGCGACGGCCAGCGCGGTCCCAGCGGCGGGTAAGCTCAGCGCTGCCGTGTATCCTCCCGAGCGGAACGGTGTCGAGCGCGAATCTACACCGCCGATGCCGCCGAACTCGACGTGGAGCGGCGCCAGCGACGGTGTCATGATGGGCCGGAGGCGAACGATGGGCGAACCGGCGGGCGCCGGTCCGCGAGTGCCCCCCACTGGTCCGCCGCCCGCCGGTTCCCCCAGATCGGCGTGAAGGCGCCCGGGGTCGAGACGAACGGGTTGTCGGGCGGCACCGCGAACGGGCTGCCGCGGTCCACGTCGACGCGCAGCATCTTGCCCAGGGGAGCCCCGAGGTTCTGGCCGTTGCCCATCGGGTCGCCGGCCGAGCCGCCGTCGCCCAGCCCGATGTAGAGCATGCCGTCCGGCCCGAAGGTGATGAGACCGCCGTTGTGGCTTGGCCCCGGCTGATTCACGCTCAGCACCGGCGTCTCGCTCGCGGCATCGGCAACCGAAGGATCGGTCGACACCACGAACGATGCGACCTGGGTGTCGTCCCCGAGATCGGTGTAGTAGACAAAGAATCGGCCGCTGGTCGCGTAGTCGGGCGCGAACGCAAGCGATAGCAGGCCCTGC
>JBIOXZ010000113.1:0-18203 GCA_044869895.1 Actinomycetota bacterium
GATCGCGATCAGGACTAGGGCCGCGACGAACCCGATGGCGAACGCGCCGGCGATGCCCGTCCGCAACTGGCTTCCGGTGGAGTCGGCGATGGCGATACAGGCTCCTCCCAATCCGGTTCCGATCCCCGCACCGAGGGTGTCGGTGAGGAGGATCGAGGAGAGCTGGCTGGCTTCCGCTCCGCCCGATGCCTGGCTCATCGCGGCGAGGGGGATAGTAGGGAACGCCACGCCCATTCCCAGACCGGCAAGGCCCCACCCGATGTACGGCACGATGATGGGAACCGATGTCAGGCCGGCGGCGACGCACAGGATGCCGACCGCCACCACGCCCGTTCCTCCGGCGACGAGGGTCGGCGCGCCGATCCGCCCGATGGTGCGCGACTGCCACCAGCTCCCCAAAGACCAGGCAACGGTCGCGAGCGTCACGACGATGCCGGCCTCGGCGACCGACAACCCACGAACCCCCGTGAGCATCAGGGGGACGAAGCCGTCCACGGCGAAGAACGCGGCCGATAGCAGGAACGCGGCCGCGGCCGTCGCCGGAAGGCCCGGCCTGGCCCGGAACCAGCCGGAAGGGGCGATCCGCGCGAGTGCCGGAAGGCCGAGGACCAGGCCGGCTGGGATCATCGCCAGGCTCCACCACGAGGGTTCGGTGAGACCAGCCAGGAACAGTCCGGCGCCCACCATCAGCTGGACCGGCCACCGGATCGACAACCGGCCCGCCTGGGCGTCCCCGGTCACGTCCGGCATGGACGGGAGGATCAGCACGGCAATGACGACGAGGAGCGGGAGGGGCGCGACGAACACCCATCGCCATCCGATGGTGGAGGCGAGGAGCGCACCGAGCGGTGGACCGAGGATCCCCGGGAGGATCCACATCGACGCCAGGAGGGCAAGGACTCGCGGCCGGATCCGTCCCGGATAGCTCTTGGCCACCGTCCCCAGCGACACTGAATAGAACGCCCCGGCACCACATCCCTGGACGAACCGCCCGATCACCAGCACCAGCATGGTCGGGGCGAGCCCGGCGATGACCAGGCCGGCGACGTAGACGCCGAGCATGATCGCCAAGGGCCGTCTCGGCCCGTATCGGTCGGTGGCCCGGCCGGCGATGGGGATGGAGGCGAAGGTGGCCAGGAACGTGGCGCTGAACGCCCATCCATAGAACTGGATCCCTCCGAGGTCCCGGCGGACCGCCGGCAGGATCGTGGTCACGACGAGCGCCTCGACCGCAACCAGCGCCTCGAGGAGCAGCAGGCCCGCGGTCAGTCGGCCCAGCTTGCCCTGAAACACCTCGCGCCATGGCGGTGGCCGGGACACGTCGCTGCCCTCGCCCCGCGGCCCCCGATCCATCGGGGGAGACGCTACCCGAGACACTTGTCTACCAAACGGTAGAGGGTCATAATCTGCCGAATGGTAGAGATGACGAGCGGCTCTGGGGGTCGCCAGCGGCCGGCCGAGGCTTCGATCGTCGGGCGCCTGGTCGGTCGGAACGTGCTGGTCACCGGGGTCACGGGGTTCCTGGGGCAGGCCGTGTTCGAGCGCCTCCTGCTGGACTTCCCCGACTCGAGGGTGACCCTCCTGGTCCGGCCCCAGCTCGGGTCCTCGGGCCGCCAACGGGTCGAGTCGCTCATGGGCCGGCCCACGTTCAGCGTCCTTCGCGACCGCGTGGGAGAGGAGGGCATCGCCGGGATCCTGGCGGAGCGCGTCGACGTCCTCGACGGGGACCTGGAACGGGATCTCCCGCCCTTTCCCGGCGACATCGACGTCGTGATGCACTGCGCTGCCACGGTGACGTTCGATCCGCCGATCGATGAGGGGTTCCAGACGAACCTGCTGGGCGCGGTGCGCTTTTACGGACAGGTGCTCGCGTCGGGCGGCCACCCGCATATCGTCCACGTGTCCACCGCCTACGTGGCCGGCAATCGCAAGGGCGTGATCCCGGAGACCACCCTGGCCCACCGGGTGGACTGGCGGGCCGAGGCCGACTTTGCGCTCCAGGCGCGACAAGATGTCGAGGCCTCCTCGCGCCAGCCGCAGGTGCTCGACTGGTTGATGGCCAAAGCCAAGCGCGAGCACTCGAGGGCCGGCCCCCAGACCGTTGCCGACGATGCCGAGGATCGCCGGAAGCAGTGGGTGACCAAGCGGCTGGTGGCGCACGGGCGTGCCAGGGCCCAGATGCTCGGATGGCCGGACAACTACACGTTCACCAAGGCCATGGGGGAGCGGGCCGTCGAGGAGCTCGCGGCGGAGCACGGCGTGCCGCTCTCGATCATCAGGCCGTCGATCATCGAGAGCGCGCTCGAGCATCCCCAGCCTGGGTGGATCGAGGGGTTCAAGATGGCCGAGCCCATCATCCTGGCGTACGGGCGCGGCACGATCCCCGAGTTCCCCGGCATCCCCGAGGGCATCGTGGACATCATCCCCGTCGACTACGTGGTGAACGCGATGCTCGCGGTGGCCGCGCATCCGCCGGAGCCGGACACCCCGGCCTACTACCACGTGAGCTCGGGGAGCCGGAACCCGCTCCAGTACCTGGGGCTGTACGAGCTGGTGAAGGAGTACTTCGAGGAGCACCCCCTTCCCGAGCGGGGGAGGGGAACGATCAAGGTGCCCGAGTGGAGGTTCCCGGGCAACCTGCGAGTGGAGCGGCGGCTGAAGGCCGCCGAACGTGCGGTGAGATACGCCGACACGATCGTGTCCCACCTGCCGAAGTCCAAGCGCATGCGTGACCTGGTCGGCCGGGTCGACCGTGACAAGGGCCGGGTTGAGTTCATCCGCCGGTACGCCGACCTGTACGGGGCTTACACCGAGGCCGAAGTGATCTACACCGACGACCGGACCCTGGAGCTGTTCCGCTTCCTGTCCGAGGATGATCGACAGCGGTTCTCGTTCGATGCCGCGGCCGTCGACTGGCACCACTATCTGGTCGACGTGCACTGCCCGGCGGTCACCATCGGCCTGCGAGCGCTGTCCACCGCTCGGGTCAAGCCCAAGGTCCAGATCCGAGAGCGGGAGCAGCTCGTGCTGGCCCTGTTCGACATGGAGGGGACGCTCCTCCCCTCGAACGTGGTGGAGTCCTACGTGTGGGCCCGCATGGCCGACTTGCCCCTCGAGGAGTGGCCCGAGGAGCTGTTCTCTGTGTTCTCCCGGATCCCCTCGTACCTGATGGCCGATCGACGCGATCGAGGCGAGTTCCTCCGTACGTTCTTCCGGCGGTTCGAGAACGCATCCGTCGAGCGGGTGAACCAGCTGATCGACGACGTGGTGGCGGAGTTCATGCTCCAGAAGCTGTCCGCTGCTGCGGTGCGGCGGATCCGCGAGCACCGAGCCGCCGGCCACCGGACGATCCTGATCACGGCGGCGGCCGAGCCGTTCGTCCGCCCGCTGGCTCCCCTGTTCGACATGGTGATCGCGGCAAGGCTGGCCGTGGAGGACGGGCGGTATACCGGCTACCTGGCCGAGCCCCCACTGGTCGGCGAAGCTCGTGCGGCGTGGCTGCGCAGGTACGCGGAGACGGAGGGCGCCGACCTGAAGGCCTCCTACGCCTATGCCGACAGCCACTCCGATCTTGCGCTCCTTCGGGCCGTGGGGAACCCGATCGTCGTCTCGCCCGACGCCGCGCTGCTGCGGGTGGCCAGGCGCCGGCGATGGCCGATCGAGGAGTGGGAGATGTCGGGAGGCATGCCCCGGGTCCGGTTCCCCAAGCCGGCGGTGCGGTGATGGCGAGGAAGGCGGCATGACCATCCAGGCGCTCGAGCTGTTCCGATCGGCCCCTCGCTACCTCACGGCGAGGGCGGTGGGGCATCGGGTCCCGGGCCTCGTGTCCGGGCCGCTCGCACCGCTTCGGTTCGTGAACAAGCGAGAGCCGGAGCTGCCCGGGCCGGATTGGGCGCGGGTCCGGCCGCTCCTTTCGGGCATCTGTGGCTCCGACCTCGCCACCATCTCCGGGCAATCGAGCTTCTACTTCTCGCCCCTGGTGTCGATGCCGTTCGTCCCGGGCCATGAGGTCGTGGGGGAGCTCGTGGACGATGTGGACGGCCTGGCGGCCGGGGACCGCGTCGTGCTGGAGCCGGTCCTGTCGTGCGCGGCCCGCGGCATCGAGCCGATGTGCTCCTCGTGTATGGAGGGGCGGTTCGGCCGGTGCGACCGGGTCACGACCGGGCACGTCTCGGCCGGCCTGCAGACCGGGTTCTGCGCCGACACTGGCGGAGGATGGAGCCGCATGTTCGTGGCCCATCGCTCGCAACTGCACCCGGTGCCAGACGGCCTGTCCGACCGACGAGCAGTCCTGGTCGAACCGCTCGCGTGCGCGGTCCACTCTGCGCTTCGCGCGAACGTGAAGGCGAACGACGACGTGCTGGTGATCGGGGCGGGCACGGTAGGGATCCTGACGCTCGTCGCCCTGAAGGAGCTGACTCGCGCGGGGAGCGTCGTGGTCGTGGCAAAGCACCGACGACAGCGGGAATGGGCGGAGTCGTTCGGCGTGACCGACGTCGTGTCGCCCGGCGAGGCCATCAACGAGGTCCGCCGCTCTACCAGAGCGCTGAAGCTGAAGCCCGAGCGGGGGAGTCCTTTCCTTCTCGGCGGGGTGGACGTGGCGATCGACTGCGTGGGGACTAGGGGGTCACTCGACCTCGCGCTTCGAACGACCAGGTCCGGTGGCCGGGTCGTCCTGGCCGGCATCCCGGTGGCCGGGGTGGACCTCACGCCCCTGTGGTTCAGGGAGCTCGAGCTGGTGGGGACGTACACCGGTGGCGTCGAGGAGCGAGGACGCGGGGCGAGGGCGAAAGGGTCGGCGAACGCCGACGAGACGTCAGCGTTCGACATCGCCACCCGGATCGCGGCCGAGACGCCGCTCGACGGGATCGTTGGAGCGACGTATCCGCTCCGGCGGTGGCGCTCGGCCATCGACCATGCGCTCGGGGCCGGGCGGCTGGGGACGTTGAAGGTCGCGTTCGATTTGCGAGCTGAATAAGGAGGACCGTGTGGGCAGACCTGGGTTCATGCTGGAGGTGGACGAGCGGACGCCGCCGCTCCTGGTCCACGAGGGCGAAGGGTTCCGGCTCCAGAAGTTCCCGTTGGGCTCGCGGGTGATCTATCCGCCGGACGCGCTCCCCGGGATCAAGGACGTGCGGGGGGCGATCCGCCGCGCCCTCGCCGAGCCGCACGACTCCGAGCCGCTCGAGGCGCTGCTGAAGCCGGGCATGAAGCTCACGATCGCGTTCGACGACATCTCCATCCCCCTGCCACCGATGCAGGAGCCCGACATCCGCCAGCTGGTCCTGGAGGAGGTCATCGAGCTCGCGGCGGGGAAGGGGGTCGAGGACCTCAAGCTGATCGTGGCCAACTCGCTGCATCGCCGGATGACCGGTGATGAGATCAAGCACGCGGTTGGAGAACGGGTGTTCCGCTCTTTCTACCCGCGGGACCTGACGAACCACGACGCGGAGGACCATGCCAACCTCACGTACGTCGGCACCACCGACAAGGGCGAGGACCTCGAGATCAACAAGCGGGCCGCCGAGTCCGATCTCGTCGTGTACGTGAACATCAACCTGGTGGCCATGGACGGCGGACACAAGTCGGTCCCCGTCGGCCTGGCCAGCTACCGGGGGGTCCGGCCCCACCACAACGTGAGCACGATGCTGCACTCGAAGTCGTACATGGACCCGCGGCCGGGCCACTCCGCCATCCACGACTCGTGCGCCCGGATGAGCCAGCTCTTGAAGGACAGCGGCGTCCGCATCTTCACCATCGAGACCACGCTGAACAACGAGGTCTTCCCGGAGCCCTTCGGGTTCATGAACAAGCGCGAATGGGAGTGGTCGCTGAAGGAGCAGGCCACCTACCTGGCGGCGAGGAAGGCGAACGACATGGCCCCCCCGAAGCTCCGTCACCAGGTGTGGATGCGGGTGCTCGCGCCCTACGGCGTGACCGGGATCAACGCGGGAGAGACGGAGGCGGTGCACGAGCGGACGCTGGCCCGGCTGCACCAGCAGCAGCTCACCGAGGTGAACGGCCAGAGCGACGTCATGGTCGTGGGCCTTCCGTTCATCGGGCCGTACAACGTGAACTCGATCATGAACCCCATCCTGGTGCACTGCCTGGGGCTCGGATACCTGTTCAACATGTACCGGAACAAGCCGGTGGTCCGCCCCGGCGGGGCCATGATCATGTTCCACCCCGTGCCGTGGGAGTTCCACCAGGTGCACCACCCTTCGTACGTGGACTTCTTCGAGGAGGTCCTGTCACAGACCACCGACCCCTCCACGATCGAGTCGAAGTACGAGCACCAGTACGCCACCGATCCCTGGTACATCCACCTGTACCGAAAGAGCCACGCGTATCACGGCGTGCACCCCTTCTACATGTGGTACTGGGGAGCACACGCCCTGGACTACCTTGGCGACGTCATCGTGGTAGGCGGCAACCCGAAGGCCTGCGAGCGCCTGGGATACCGGCCGGCGACCTCGTTCCGAGACGCGCTGGAGATGGCCGGTGACACGGTCGGGCGCTCGCCGTCGATCACGTACCTCCACGTACCACCCCTGGCCATCGCGGACGTGCGCTGATGGCCCGCACCGCGAAGCGCTCGCTTGCCGACGAGGTCCGAGAGGTCGCGAAGGGATGGCGGTGGGGTCGCCGCCCCGTGGCCCCTCGGGCCGCCCAGGCCCACACGCCGCCCGCCGAGCCGTGGTCGTTCCCCACGGACTGGGCACGGAGCCCGGCCGGACGCGCCGCCCGCGACGTCGTGCTCTCGGGCGTGATGAAGCCGATCGTGTGGAACGAGACCTCGCCCGACGTGTTCGGCCTGGACAACCTGGAAGGCGTGCAGCCGCCCGCGATGTTCATCAGCAACCACTCGAGTCACCTCGACGCCACGCTCATCCTGACGACCCTTCCCCCGAAGTGGCGGAACAAGACGGCGACCGCCGCGGCCAAGGACTACTTCTTCGACGTGTGGTGGCGCTCGGCATTCACAGCGCTCGTGTACGGCGGGTTCCCCATCGAGCGGGGCGGGGGGGAGCGGGCTACGGACAAGGCCAAGGAGCTGATCGAGGACGGCTGGAACCTCATCGTCTTCCCCGAGGGCACGCGCTCGGCCGACGGTTGGATGCAGCGGTTCCGTCACGGAAGTGCGCGCCTGGCCATCGACATGGGCATGCCGGTCGTGCCGATCGCCATCATCGGGGCGTACGCCGCGATGCCGAAGGGTCGGTTCTGGCCCAAGCCGGGCCGCCCTCCGATCCGCATCCGATACGGCGGGCCGCTCAGGCCGAGCGAGGGCGAAACCCACCAGGCCTTCTCGCTTCGGATGCAGTCGGCTATCGCCGAGCTGTTTGACGAGGATCGCTCGAACTGGTGGGAGGCTCGCCGGCGCGCGGCCACGGGCGCCACCCCCAAGCTCAGCGGGCCGTCGGGCCCGAAGTGGCGCCGGACGTGGGAGGGATCGCGCGACATCGCCCGTCGGGGAAGGCCTCCGGCGTGGCGCTGAACCCAGGAGAGCGATGACCAGGACCGGGGGCGCCCGCCGGCGGGACCTGCTGATCGAGGAGGCGATCCGCCACTTCGGCCGGGACGGGTACAACGGCGCCAGCCTGGATGCGATCGCCTCGGCAGCGGGGATCCGCAAGCAGACGCTGCTGTACTACTTCCCCACGAAGGAGGCCCTCCTCGAGGCGAGCCTCGCGGCGGCGGGGCAGCGGCTTGCCGAGGCGCTCACCGAGGCGTTGGCCGGCAGGCAGACCTATTGGGAACGTGCGGAGGGGGTGATCCACGCCGTGTTCCACCTGGCCCAGGAGTGGCCGGAGTTCCCGATGTTCGTCCGGGAGGCCGGCCGGCTCGGGCCCGAGGCCTTTGAACGGTTCGCCGCGGTGCTGGATCCGCTCCGTATCCGGGCCATCGCGTTCCTGGAGACCGGGATGAAGGAAGGCCAGATCCGCCGGCAGGACCCGGCGCTGCTGCTGTTCACGCTGTACACGGCGGTGGTCGGCTCGCTCACCGAGGCCAGCGTGCTGAGCGCGGTCGTGGGTATGGACAAGGGCCGCGCATCGCTGCACCGCAGGGAGCGAGAGGTCATCGCGTTCGTCCGAGGAGCGCTGACGCCCGAAGACGCGGTGCCTACGAGTTAGTACTCGATGATCCCCTTCTGGCTTGTGCGGGACCACGGGCCCCGACTACGGTGCCGGAACGATGATGTATCGGGTTGACCTGGTCCTGAGGGCAAACGTGGACGATGAGACCTTGCACGAGATCCTGTTGCGCGCGAACACGTACGCGGTCGTCGAGGTCGTCGAGGCGACCCGCGATAGCGGTGGCAATTGCTTCGTCACGGCCCGGATCGATGCTCCGGGTCCGGTCGCGGCACTCGGCTCCTTGCTCACCGTGCTCTCTCAGACCTCAGAGCAAGTCGGGTTGGCGGAGGAAGGCTCACTACATCGGATTGCTGTAGAGCGCGAAGACCCGCTCGCTGCCTCCTGAGATTCCTGAAGCCTCCGGGCTAAGACTAGGCCCCCCGGGTTCTTCGCCTTCCTGGGGTGTTGGCCCCTGATCGCGTTCCAGGCGCGCGTAGCCACGGGGGTGGACGAAGCGATGGAGGCGAAAGAGTTCGAGCCGATGCAACGTTCCGGCGCGCTCAGGGATCAAGAGGATGGAGGTGGGGGCTGCGAGAGTGGAGCCCGTGGCAAAGGCCCTCGACTTCGAGGAATTCTTCCGGGAGGAGTATCAGGGCGTGGTGCCTACCCTCTATTTGCTCGCGGCCGACCAAGGCGAGGCCGAGGAGCTCGCCCAAGAGGCGATGGCGAGGGTGTACGAGCGCTGGGACCGGGTCAAGACGATGGAGTCGCCGGGTGGGTACGCCTACCAAGTAGCGGTGAATCTCAACCGGCAGCGCCTCCGACACCTGGCCGTCCGGGCGCGTCGATTCCTTGCGATGGCAGGCCATCCAGACGCGCAACAGCCGCCCGAGGTCAGCGGCGAGATCGCCGAGGCCATCGCCTCGCTATCCAGGGGTCAGCGAGAGGCCTTCATGCTGGTCGGGTGGCTCGGCATGAGCGCCGAGGAGGCCGGTCGCCTACTTGGGATGGCACCCAGTTCCGTGCGCGCCAGGGTCCACCGCGCACGGACGACCTTGAAGGATCGACTGATCGAGGCCGGAGGCCCCCATGAGTGATGTGAGCGATCGGATCCGCCAAGAGCTCAACCGCCTTGAGCCTTCCCCGGACGGTTACGAAGGGACCATTAGACGTGTGCGTCGTCGGCAGAGGCACCGGCGAACGGGAGCAGCGATCCTCGGCCTCATCCTCGCGGGGCTACTCGTGGTCGGTATGTGGGCCGGTCTCCGACAGCGCGACCAGACGCGCCCTCGCCCCGCATCTACCGTCACGCTCCCGGATCGTGGAATGGCGTTCGCCGACGGCCGCCTGCTTCGATTCACCTCGGATGGAACGGAGGTGTTTGCGACGTTGCCGGAGCCGATCGCCCCTGCCCCGCCGCTCGTGTCCCCCTCGGGCGTTATCGTGTTAACCGGAAGGCCAAGTATCGGCCTCCGGCTGTGGCTCGTGGCGCTGGATGGTTCAGTGAAGGAGATCGATCACGATGTGACGGCCGGATTTGCGGTCGATCCCGCCGACGACGTGGTGGCCTACGCGACTGCAGAGGTGGCGACCACGCCGCCGTACTACACGACGGTCATCCACATCGTCCGCCTCGATGACGGAACTCAGGTTTCGATTTCGCCTGACCTGCAGTTCTACGTGGCGGTCGTCGGGATCGTGGACGGCAAGGTATTACTCTCCACCGGAGACGGCGCATCAGCCTCGGCAGGCCTGTGGAGCCCCGCAGGGCAAATGATGCGGCGGTACCCGAAGTACGGACGTGCTGTGGCGGCAGACCCTGCGACAGGCATTTCCGTCCTGAACGTCGGCGACGGCTCCATTCCGATCATGGTGCGATTCGAGAATGGCCCGAAGGATGACCTCGGGATGACACCGGAGGAGATCGTCGTCGACTCCTCCGTACTATGGCTCCAGGGGGTCGACTTCGCACCCGGCGGTGGTCTCGTCGCAGGCACCCAGCCGACCGGCGATGAGGCTGAGGTCGTCGTAATCGACGAGAGCTCTGGTCGCGTCACCGCTCGTATGACACTTCCGGGAGGTTCCCAAACGGTATGGTCGGGACGCGACACGATCTTCGTGCTCGACAAGAACAGAGCCGGGGCCACAGTCGACCGGTGCGACCTGATAACGAGCGCATGCCTGGTTGGCAGGGCGAGCGTGGCGTCGCCTGGCCAGTTCGGCTACGGCGTCTGGCTCGTCTCTGGGTCCTTTTGACGGCTGCAGCCCAGTACCAACAGCCGTACCGTGGACCGAGCGGGCGCTCAGGGGCAGATCAGGAGTAGTACTCGATGATCAGTCGCTCCTCGATGGGAACAGGAAGCGGGATCTCGTCGCGTTCGGGGAGGCGGGAGAGCGTGCCCTTCACCTCGTCCTTGTTCCGGTACAGGTACACGGGGGGTTCCGGCGTGATCTCGAGCGCTTCACGGACCGAGACGAGGTTGCGGCCCTTCTGGCCGACCTCGACCGTCTGACCCGGCTTCACCTGCGCGCTGGGAACGTCGATCCGCCGTCCATCGACGAGCACGTGGCCGTGGGACACGAGCTGGCGAGCCTGGCGCTGGGTCAGCGCGAACCCAAGGCGAAGGACGATGACGTCCAGTCGGGTCTCCAGCTGCCGGATGAGCTCCTCTCCGGTTACGCCGGTCCGCCGGGAGGCCCTGTCGTAATAGACCCGCATCTGGCGCTCTCCGACACCGTAGATCGCACGGAGCTTCTGCTTCTCCAGGAGCCGGACCTGGTACTCGGACAGGCGCTTGCGGCCCCGGCCGTGCTGCCCTGGCGGATAGGGACGCTTGTTGGCCGGGCAGTTGGGGCGGCCGCAAAGCGGCGCGCCGACCCGGCGGCAGGTGCGATGAGCAGGTCCGAACTTGTCCATGCGGCCATTCAGCGTACCAACCGGGAAGCGCGTTCGACTGCGACCGATAGCATCGCGGGCCGTGGACATCGCCGACCGCATCGTGGGGAGCGTGCTGGGGCTGGCGCTCGGTGACGCGGTGGGCGCTCCGTTCGAGGGCCGGATGGCGGCCGAGGTCCCCGACCCATTGCCGGCGCTGGAGCTTCCGTGGATGGGCCTGCCACCGGGCTCGACCACCGACGACACGTCCATGGCCCGCAACCTTGTCCGAAGCCTGGCCGCTCGCGGGGAGTTCGACCCCGACGACCTGGTGGCCCGGCACCTGGAGTGGTTCCGATCCGGTCCGCCCGACGTCGACGCCTTCACCCGCCGGGTGCTGTCCCGAGTCGATGGAGGCGAGAATGCGTTCGAGGCCGCCAGGTCGGTGTGGGAGGAACGCGGGCCCGAGGTGTCCGCCGGCAACGGCTCGGTGATGTACTCCGCGCCGCTCGGCCTGGCTTACGCGGGTCGCCCGGAGGAGCTGGTGGAGATGGCGCCCAAGTTGTCGGCGCTCACCCACTTCGATGAACGGTGCCGGACGGCGGTGCTCGCCGTGACCCTCGCCACCGCAGCACTAGTGCGCGGCCAGTCATCGGAAGGGGCGGTGGCTGCGGCATTGACCGCAGTCGTCGAACGAGAGGGAGGGGAGGAGCTCGAGTACCTGGTCGAGATTGCCGGCGTTGGGCGGCAGATCGACGGCCCGGACCAGGGGTTCTGCCTGTTCACGGCCGGGGTCGGACTTCAGTCGCTCCTGGGCACGGGGGACTTCGAGATCGATGTGAGCCGCGTGGTGGCGCTCGGCGGCGACACTGACACGAACGCCGCAGTCGCCGGCGCGCTCCTCGGCGCGCTCGTCGGTGAGGCCGGCCTGCCTCCGGCGTGGCTGGATCGATTGGCGGATCGGACGGCCATCCGGGCCGAGGCGCTGGCCCTCGTCACTCCGGGCCGAAGATCGAATCGATCTCCTGAAGGCTAGGGCCGTCGAGGGTCACGTCGCCCGCGGCCGCGTTCGACCTGACGTGCGCGGGATCCCTGCTGCCGGCGATGGCCGCCGTCACGCCCTTCTGATGGACCGCCCATGCCAGCGCCAGCGTGGAGACCGGGATGCCCAGCCGCTCGGCGACCGACCGGAGGGGCGCCACCCGCTCCAGGTTCCGCTCGAAGTTCTCCGGGGAGAACGGCCCGATCCCTTCCTTCTTGGACCCCGCGCGCTGCTGGCCCCGCCAATCCCCCGGGTGGAACATCGTGTCCGGGCCGATGGCATCGGTCAGCAGCCCGAAGCCCAGTGGTCCATAGGCGAGGTAGCCGATGCGCTGCTGGGCCAGCCACGGCAGGAGGTCCGCGCGATCATCCTGGTGGACGAGAGAGAACTCGTTCTGGACCGAGGTGATCGGATGGATCGGCAGGCACCGCTCGATCCGGGGACGGTCGAAGTTCGAGACCCCGATGTGCAGCGCCAGCCCGTCCTTCACCACCTCGGCCATCGCTCCCCACGTGTCCTCGACCGGGATCCGGTCGTCCCGCCAGTGCACCTGGTACAGGTCGACGTGGTCGGTCTGCAGCCGGGCGAGTGAGCTCTGGATGGCCTTTTGGATCCCCTCCGGATGGATCCCTGAGCCTTCCTCGTCGGGCGCCACCTTGGTGAAGATCAGGACCTGGTCACGCCGGCCGGCGATAGCGCGAGCCACCAGCTCCTCGGAATGGCCCTGGCCGTAGACCTCGGCCGTGTCGATCCAGTTGATCCCCACGTCGAAGACCACCTGCATGGACTCGACGACCACGTCGTCCGAGGGGTTCGGTCCCCATTCGGTACCGCCGGCTTCCCAGGCGCCGTAGCCGATCACCGAGATCTCCGGACCATCCGCACCGAGCGTTCGTGTCCTCACGTTGTGGCCTCCTTCTCCTTCACTCGCTCATCTGGGGGAACCTGGCGGCCAGCGAGGGGAGCACGTACCTGGCGCCGGACGAACGCAATTCCTCGACCGAGAACTTCCCACTGGCCACGGCCACTGAGACGGCACCAACGGCTCCTGCGGCTTCGATGTCAAGGGGCGTGTCGCCCACCACGAACACCCGATGCGGCGTGACGTCGTGGCCATGGAGCATCGCGGCCTTGTCGATGGCGACCCGGGTGAGCATCGCCCGATCGTCCGAGTCCGATCCGTACCCGCCGAACACGAAGAACCGGTTGAGGTCGGCCCGGGACAGCTTCACGCGAGCGGCGCCCTCCATCGCTCCCGACACCAACCCGAGCATCGTCCCGGCATCGGACAGCATGAGCAGCAGGTCCTCGACTCCCTCCAGCACGCGGTAGTCCTCGGACGTCCGCACCTCCTCCGAGAGCCGCAGGAGGTACACGGCGAACAGGCGAGCCAACTCCACCTCGGTCGGCTCGCGTCCCACCGCGGCCTCGAAGGTCTTGCGGGCTACCACCGGGTCGGTCTCCCCCGCGGCGGTGTGCGAACCGATGTCGGCGGGGATCCCGTACAGCTTGTCGAATGCGTGCCGCCAGCTCCGCGCGCCGGCCCCTCCGCTGTCGATCAGGGTGCCGTCGACGTCGAACAGCACGACCGGGGGCATGACCACAGTCGACTTCATGCCCTTTCGAACAGCACCGCGCGGGCCGGGCCGCCGTCGCCGTCCACGATCTTGAGCGGTAGCACGGCCACGGTGTAGTCGCCGGGCTCGACGTCGCCGAGGTCCAGCCCCTCCACGACGACCACGCCGTTCGAGAGCAGCTCGACGTGCGTGGGATGTCCGGGGGCGCCTTTCTGCTCGATCGACAGGAAATCCACCCCCACCAGCTTGATGCCCGCCGCCACGACCCACCTCGCCCCCTCAGGCGACAGGCAGACGTACTCGGCGGGGAAGGAGGCGGGCAGGTGGCGCCAGATCTCCGAGTTGTCGCTCTTCAACAGGACCCGCGTGGCCCCCGCCGGGATCTTCAGCCCGTCGAGATCGACCGGGCCGAGCTGGCCCCGAAGGCCTCGGGCATCCGCGACCACGCAATCCCCGACGAGCACGTCCACCGGCACGCGATCCATCCCCGGTGCGCCGGGGAAGAAATGGACCGGCGGGTCCACGTGGGTGCCGGTGTGGGTCCCGATCCGAAGCTCCGAGACGTTGGCGGGATCGCCCTTCGAGATCTGGATGCGGGGAAGGACCTCCACGGGAGGGTCGCCCGGCCACACCAGGAGTTCGGGCCCGATGGGGAGCGAGACGTCGATGATCCGATCCATCAGCTCCGTCCCTCGGATCGCGACCGCCGGTACCGGCGGATCAAGTCGTTGGTGGAGGAGTCGTGCCCCAGTTCCGGCTCGCCCTCAGCCTGGAGCTCGGGCACGATGCGGCCGGCCAGGACCTTGCCCAGCTCGACCCCCCACTGGTCGAACGAGTTGACGTTCCAGATGGTCCCCTGCATGAACACCTTGTGCTCGTACAGTGCGATCAGCTGTCCAAGCACTTGCGGCGTGAGCCTCGGGGCCAGGATCGTGTTGGTGGGGTGGTTGCCACGGAACGTCCGGTGGGGGACCTGCGCCGAGGGCACGTCCTCGGACTCCACCTCCTCGCGGGTCTTGCCGAACGCCAGGGCCTCGGTCTGGGCGAACAGGTTCGCCATCAGCAGGTCCTGATGATTGCCGACGGTATGGCTGGGATGTACGAACCCGAGGAAGTCGCACGGGATCAGCTTCGTCCCCTGATGGATCAGCTGGAAGTACGCGTGCTGACCGTTCGTCCCGGGCGTGCCCCACACGACCGGCCCGGTCCGGTAATCGATGGGGTTCCCGTCGAGGTCCACCGACTTGCCGTTGGACTCCATGTCGAGTTGTTGGAGATACGCCGGGAGCTTCTCCAGGTGCTGGCTGTAGGGCAGGACGATGTGAGTCTCCGCTCCAAAGAAGTTCCCGTACCACGTCCACAGCAGTCCCAGTATCACGGGCATGTTCCGCTCGAACGGGGCCAATCTGAAGTGCTCGTCCATCTGCCGGAGCCCGGCGAGCATCTCGCGGAAGTTCTCCGGCCCGATGGCCACCATCAGCGAGAGCCCGATCGCCGAATCGATCGAGTACCGACCCCCAACCCAGTCCCAGAACTCGAACATGTTCCCGGTGTCGATGCCGAACTCGGCGACCTTCTCGGCGTTCGTGGAGACGGCTACGAAGTGCCTGGCGATCGCCTTCGGGGCGCCGAGCTTGGAGAGCAACCAGTCCCGGGCGGTCCGAGCGTTCGTCAGGGTCTCCAGCGTGGTGAACGTCTTCGATGACACGATGAACAGGGTCTCCTGTGGATCGAGGTCTCGGGTGGCCTCGAAGACGTCGGTGCCGTCCACGTTGGACACGAACCGGAAGGTGAGGGACCGCTCCGAGAAGTCCTTGAGGGCCTCGTAGGCCATGGCCGGTCCCAGGTCCGATCCACCGATGCCGATGTTCACGACGTTTCGGATGGGCCTGCCGGTGTGGCCCGTCCAGTCGCCGGAGCGAACCCGATCGGAGAAGGAGGCCATCCGGTCGAGTACGGCATGGACCCCCGGGACGACGTTCTCCCCGTCCACCTCGATCACCTCGTCCCTCGGCGCCCGGAGCGCGACGTGGAGGGCGGGCCGATCTTCGGTCACGTTGATCCGCTCCCCGGCGAACATCGCGTCGATCCGGCGACGGAGGCCCGAGCGCTCGGCCAGGCCCACCAGGAGATCCATCGTCTCCCGGGTGGCCAGGTTCTTCGAATAGTCCAGGTACAGGTCCCCGGCTTCCAGCGTCATGGTCTTGCCGCGACCCAGGTCCTCGGCGAACAGGTGGCGGAGGTGGACCCCCTCCATCTTGGCCCGATGGGCCTCCAACGCCTCCCACTCGGGGGTCCGGGTGATCCTGCCGTTCGCGGCCATGGAGACCGATCCGGGCTCAGCCCGGCTTCTCCGCGTGCCCGCCGAACTGCATGCGAAGCGCCGAGAGGATCCGGTCGGCGAACTCGGCCTCGCCCTGGGACTCGAACCTGTCGAACAGGGCGGCCGAGAGGACGTGGAGGGGAACCCCCTCGTCCACGGCCGCGTGCACGGTCCACCGACCTTCGCCCGAGTCCGACACCCGCCCCGAATACCTGCTCAGGTCGGGATCCTCGAACAGTGCCGCGGCGGTCAGGTCGAGCAGCCAGGAGGCGACCACGCTACCTCGGCGCCACACTTCCGCCACCTCGGCCGTGTCGATGTCGTACCGGTAGTACATCGGGTCGCGGAGTGGCGCAGTCTCGGCGTCGGCATCCCGCTTCGTTGTTCCGGCGTTGGCGTTGCGGATCACGTTCAGGCCCTCGGCGTAGGCGGCCATGAGGCCGTACTCGATCCCGTTGTGGACCATCTTCACGAAGTGGCCGGAGCCGGACGGGCCGCAGTACAAGTAGCCTGCCTCGGCCGTGCTCTTTTTCCGCGAGCTGTCCCTGCCCGGCGTGCGCGGGGCTGCCTCCACACCCGGCGCGAGGGCGGCGAAGATGGGATCGAGGCGCTGCACCACCTCCTCGTCTCCCCCGATCATCAGACAGAACCCCCGCTCTAGCCCGAACACGCCGCCCGAGGTTCCGACGTCGATGAAGGCGATGCCCTTCGACGCGTACCGCTCGGCCCGCTCGACGTCGTCGCGGTAGTAGGAGTTCCCCCCGTCGATGATGACGTCGCCGGGGTCCATGAGCTCGCCCAGCTGGTCGGCCGTGGGGCCGGCGAAGGCCGCCGGCACCATGATCCACGCCGTTCGAGGCCTGGAGAGCTTGCCGGCGAAATCCGCGAGGGAGGCGGTCCCGATGGCGCCCTCGCCCTCGAGCTGCCGCACCGCGTCCTGGTTCACGTCATAGGCCACGACCTCGTGGCCGTGGCGCATCAGCCGACGCGAGAGGTTCGACCCCATCCGGCCAAGGCCCACCATCCCGAGCTGCACGATTCCGCTCCTTCCACCGTGGCCCGTCGCGGCTGGGCCGGCCGTGCCGGCCGGCTTCACCACGCGGCCAAGCGTACCGCGGGCAGGAGAGATGAACGCTTTCGGCCGGGAGCGCTGGCCCCTCGGACCTACCGCCTCCAATCGCGGAAAGCCTCCAGAAGGGCTTCCTGGGCCTCCGCCGACACCGACGCCTCCGTGAGCCGGCCGATAAGCGTGAGCGTCCGCCGCATCTGGGCAAGGTAGATCGTGCAACCCCCGCACCCCGCCAGGTGATCCTCGAACCGGGCGCGCTCGCCTTCGGCCAGCGCGCCCTCCAGATAGTCGGTCACGAGCTCCACGAGCTCGCGACATGTGAGCCCTCCGGAGACCTCGTTCTCCTCGCCCATCAGCCCTTGCCCTCTCGACTTCCGCTCCCCCGGCGCGCTCGGCTGCACCGCGGCTCCAGGCCGCTGGTTCAGAGTCCCCGCGACGGCCCGAAACGCTACAGTCGGTGGCTTGGCGCCTGTAACGCCGGGGACGCTGCCCGACACGTCAATCCGTCCCTGGTGCGTCCGGCGAAGGGCGACGGGGCGCGTTGCCGAGCCAGGAAGGGGGACCTCGACGTGGCTGAGATCAAGGTGTACGGGGCGAGCTGGTGCCCGGACTGTCGCAGGGCCAAGCGGTTCCTGGGCGACCAGCGGGTCCCGTTCGAGTGGCACGACATCGAGCAAGACCCGGACGGCGTCAATGTCGTCCAGGCCAGGAACAACGGCAACAATGTGATCCCCACGATCATCTTCCCCGACGGGACCTTCCTGTCCGAGCCCACGAACGAGCAGCTGGCCGAGAAGATCGGGCTCGAACGGATGGCCATGATGCACGTCTACGACCTGATCATCATCGGCGGAGGCCCGGCCGGCCTCACGACGTCGATCTACGCCGCACGCGAGAACCTCCAGACGCTCGTGATCGACAGCAAGGGCCTGGGCGGCCAGGCCGGCGTCACCGAGCGGCTCGACAACTACCCCGGCTTTCCCGAGGGCATCGGCGGCGCCGAGCTTGCGGAGCGGATCGTCCAGCAGGCGAAGCGGTACGGGGTCGAGCTCCTGCAGGCGGTCTCGGTCCTTTCGATCACCAGCGACGGTGACCAGGTGGACGTGGAGACCGCCACCGGCGACCACTACCACGCGCGGGCCGCCCTCATCGCCAGCGGCTCCTCGTACCGCCGGACGAACGCGCCCGGCGAGGACGACCTGATCGGGGCGGGGATCCATTTCTGCGCCACCTGTGACG
>JBIOXZ010000114.1:0-15283 GCA_044869895.1 Actinomycetota bacterium
GGCCACCGCGACGACTGCGACGAGGAGCCATGTCGAGCGCCGCCGCCGGTCGCGGATGGCGAACAGGACAATCACGAGCAGGAACAGGCCGAGATAGGCCCCGTCCTCCACGTCGGTCACCAGGAACCGCCGGGTGAGGGGCCGGAACGCGGTTCCGCCGACCAGCGTGCTGAACCTCGGCACTACGAAGCTGAGCAGGTCGACGGAGATGGTGTTGCCGTTGCGGATCGGACCCGGGGGAACGGCCGAAAGCGCCGCGACCAGATACGGGCTCACCAGGACGGCCGTCGCGGCGTACGAGGCGGCGATCAGAACCGCCGTGTCGAGGACGCCGCGACGGCCGTCCTTCGAACCGAAGACGTACGCGCCGGCTAGCGCGAGCCCGCCGAACAACGTCATCGTCAGGAAGACCTCGGTCGAGATGGAGAACTCGGCCACGAGCACGAGGGTGAGGAGTGCGACGAACGCGAGTCGACCGAGGCTCCCCTCGATCCGGCGGACCACGAGGTAGGCGGCGAGGGCGACCGGGAAGACCAGGACGAGGTTCGCGTGCCCGTGCATCTGGGCCACCTCGTACGTGGAGAACCCGAACACGAACCCACCGGCGACCGCCGGCCAGAACGAGTGAGCGAGCCGGCCGCAGAGCAGGTAGCCGGCCCACGCCGCGAGCGGCGGCGCGAGAAGGAGGAGCACGTTGAGGGAGGCGACGGCGTTCGCGGCCATCGTGACCGGAGCCAGGACGAGTGCGGGACCGGGCATCCCGGATATCCACGCCATGTTGACACCGGCCGGGGCCCAGACCAGCGGGGAGTGCAGTGGATTTAGGCCGTGCCGGATGGCGTACGGCCACCACGCCAGGGTCCAGACGTAGGGCTTGGCGTCCTCCTTGCCGACGCCCACGTAGCGGGTCGACAGGTGGGTGATGACGCCCCGGCTCCAGAGTGCCAGCGAGACGAGAAGATACGACAGGAAGGCGAGCAGGGCGCGAACCGACGGACGCTGTGATTCGAGCCGGACCGCAGCCCTCGTCAGCCGCCCAGGTATCTCGGCAAGGTCGGGCTCACCGCTCCCCGGGCCGCTCACCGCGCGAGTCTAGGACCGAGCGTTCGGGAAGGTGGGTGTGGCGTCCTTCGGCGGACCGGCCGGACAGATTCCAAGCCGCGAGGACCAACACACTGCTGATCGCATTGCTGAACAAGGACCCGGTGCTCCGGCGGTGGTCGATCTGCCTGGGTCCCGTCGACGCGGCCCGCAAGGCGTTGGCGGGGCGGGTCTCGCGGACCAAACCGCCGCCGTAGCCGGGAGCTTCTTCGATCCGCTCCACCGGGAGCCGGGGCTACCTTCTCTGGGCGATCATTCACAAATGTGACGATGAGGCGGCGCGGCGGGTGAGATCACGGACGGTACCAATCGCTGATCGCGGACCACAGCTGGTGCCCGCCCGGCCCCGGGGCGCTCCCCAAGTCCCCGATGGGGCCCACGAGCTTCACCAGACGGCCGGAACCGGGGTTCACCCGAACCAGGAGCAGGCTCCCCGGAGACGACCACCGGTTGCCGGTCCGCAGGACCACCAGGATGACCGTTCCATCCGATGACCACCGCGGGAATTCCAGTGCCCCATTGGTGCCGGGGACGAGGAGCCGGCGAGAGGACCCGTCGGAGGCGAGCAGCCACAGCGCCCTGGGGATCGTCTGGTTCGCGGACTCCTTCTGGTTGTAGGTATCGGTCGCCGCCACCCACCGCCCGTCGGGCGAACAGGCCGGCCAAAACCAGCTCCGGCCGAAGTCGTCGGTGAGGTCGTGGAAGGCCCAGTCTGGTGGCCCGGTGAGCACGATCTGCTTCCCTGTGCTCACCTCCTGCCCGGCACCGGCGGACAGGGCGATCCGAGAGCCGCAGGAGGAGAGGAAGTCACGGTAGGGGAGCACCGGCTCGAACACATTCACCCAGGGGCCGCCCGGGGAAGGGACAGCGTCGAGGGGTCCACCTTTCTTCCCCACCGGTCCCCGCCAATACAGGATCCAACGCCCGTCCTTCGACCACCCGGCCACCTCCGGGACCCGCGCGGCATCGGCCTGTCGAAAGACCGTCCGGGCCTGCCCGGTGGCCACGTCGAGCACCTGGATCCCTTGCCCCGCCCGGTCGACCGCAAGGCGCCTCCCGTCTGGCGAGAAGGCCAGGTGGCCCACGCTCGAGCCCGCCGGGAGTAACGCCGTGGCCCCATGCTCCGTGCCGGCGATCAGCACGCCCCCCCTCGCGGTCACTCCCGCCAGGACGTCGGCGGTCGGTGACCACTCCCAGGTCTTGACCGGGGATCCGAAGGGTTCCCGCACTTCCCCTCCAGCCGAGGGCACGACCTCTCCGTCTCCGAAGGCCATCCACCTGCCGTCATGGCTGAACCGCACGGGTGGCGCGGCGCCGGTGCTGACAAGAGTCTGTCGGCACGACCCGAGGTCGATCACCATGAGCGAGCCGGATTGGATCCACGCCACTTCCCCCAGCCGTGCCGCGTGGGGAAGCCGTGTGGTTGGGCAGGCGGGCTTCGTCGGACGGGGGCTCACGACGGAGCGCGGAGAGCTGTGCGGCTCCGGTATCGGGGGCGTCAGGCGCATCAGGTGAACGAACACCACCACGTACGCGGCGACCGAAAGACCCGCCAGCGCAAAGAGCGCGATGAGGATGAGGGGCCCTCGCGAATCTCGACGCATCGTTCCAAAGGCAGCGTGCCACGGGAAGACCGGGACAGCCACCCAATGTGCGCTGCTCCGGCTGCCGAGGACTCCTCACGCTGAAAACGCCGCCCAGTCTCCCTCTGAGATGGACGAAGGCCCGCGGTGGCTACAGCCCCCTACGGGACCTTGCCGCCGGTTTGGGAGGGGGGTTCCAGCAGCCTCCGGCGGAGGAATGGTAGCGCTCTGCGTAAGAGAGACTCGGTGTGGCCTCGGAGATGGTGGATCCCAACGAAGGGGAACCTCGCGAGGTCATAGCCCGGTGGTCGTTCACAATGGCGGGCGTGCCGACGCCGGTCGTGTTCTCGTGGAGCGCGGGGAAGGACTCCGCGTTCGGGTTGTGGACCCTTCGTCGGGACCCGGGCTTCGATGTCCGGGCGCTTCTCACCACCCTGACGGAGGGTTACGACCGAGTCAGCATGTCGGGCGTCCGCGACGAGTTGCTGGACCGCCAGGCCCAGGCCATCGGGCTCCCGGTGATCAAGGTGTGGATCCCCCCGCAGTGCCCGAACGAGGTGTACGAGAACCGGATGGCCTCGACGTTCGCCGGTCCCGAGTTCCAGGGCATCGAGCACGTGGCGTTCGCCGACCTGTTCTTAGAGGACGTCCGGGCCTACCGTGAGGGCCGGCTGGTCCAGGCAGGCAAGCGGGGGATCTTCCCCATCTGGGGCCGGGACACACCGGTGCTGGCGCGGGAAATGATCGCGAACGGCTTCCGGGCCATCGTGGTCTGCGTGGATCCCCGGGGCCTGGATCGCGCGTTCGCCGGGCGCGCATTCGACGAACGCTTCCTGGCTGACCTCCCGGACGGCGTGGACCCGTGCGGGGAGAACGGCGAGTTCCACACGTTCGTCCAGGACGGGCCCCTGTTCCGCGCACCGATTCCCTGCCGCACCGGCGAGATCGTCAACCGCGACGGCTTCGTCTACTGCGACGTCGTGCCTGAGTAAGGTCTACAGGACCGGCGCGTCGGACGCCCACGCGCTCCGGGGCATCACGGCCCGGTTCCCGGAGGAGCCCTCACCGCTGTTGCCGGACCATCGGGAACCGGACCGGGTCCTGGCTGGGTGAGGGGAACGCCCCCTTCGATGGTCCCGTCAAACGGTCACGCCGTGTTGAGTACGGCCCGGATGTGTGGAAGGAGGTTCCCATGACTAGACGGACATGGATCGTTGCCCTCGTCGCCGTGGTCGCAGGGTTGGTGATCTGGTTCGCCGCGACGGCGTTCGCGCAAGGCGGCGCCTCGGGATCCGCCAAGCCTGCCCGCACGATCGCGGTGAGCTCGACCGCCACGGTCAGGGCGGCGCCCGACGAGGCGGTCGTGGACCTCGGGGTCCGCTCGGAGTCCGCGGACGGCACCGAAGCGTTCGCCGAGAACGCGAAGGACATGCAGGCGGTACTGGATGCCCTCAAGACCGCGGGCATCGCCGAGAAGGACATCCAGACCACCGACCTCTCGCTCCAGCAACGCGTGGCGAACCGCGGAACGCCGAACGAGCAGCACGTGTTCGTCGCCTCCAACGCTGTACAGGTAACGATCCACGACCTTTCCTCGGTCGGCTCGGTGATCGACGCGGCGGTCGAGGCCGGGGCCGACTCCGTGAACGACATCGAGTTCCAGCTCGCAAACCCCAACACGATCCGCACCGATGCGCTCAGCCAGGCGGTGGCTGGCGCTCGTTCCAAGGCCGACGCGCTGGCACGCGCGGCCGGTGCCCAGGTCGTTCGCGTCGTGACGATCAACGAGCAGAACTACCGGGAGCCCGTCTACCGGGCGCAGTTCGCGGAGGCCGCCCTGGGTGGCGCCGTCCCAACGCACGTGGTGCCGCCGGGCTCGCTGCAAGTGAGCGAGACGATCTCGGTGGTCTGGGAGATCGCCTGAGCCATCACGCGGGGCGGCGAAGCTCTGGCTGTCTCGCACTCGTCTGGTCGCGAATCGAGTGGGCGTGGATCTGCATCCCAGGTGCCTAGCCCGCATAAGGGCGATCGCCCGCGGCGTTGCCCTGCTGCATCATGGGCGCCCCATGGAACTGTTCGACGTCGCCGACGGACAAACTGAATCGCGGCGCGCTTGAAGGAGGCCAAGCGGCCCGGCCATCTTGGAGCAATGCCCCGCAGGACGGGAGAGGGATCCTGCTGAGGAGACCGATGTTGGTGTCGCCTGGTCCACGTGACCATGACAAGAGTGGCTTGTTCTCAGTTACAGATGGCAACGCTGTGCCCCGCGTCTGCCCCGCGACGGACTGGGAAAAGACCGGAAGTCATCCGAGTCATCAAGCACAAGAAGTGCTGGTCAGACGCCCTTTCCCGGTCAACGCCGCAGGTCGCAGGGATCCCTGAAACGAACTCATGATCCGTCGGTCGCAGGTTCGAGTCCTGCCCGCCCCACCCCTGTACCTGCGGATTCGCATAGAAGGCTCGGAGGCTTGGGGCGAATCGGGGGAACAGTCGTGAGAGTTGCGACGTGGAGCGACGTCGAGGGGCTCATCGCTAACGGCATCCCTGAAGCCCCCTCTCTCGAATACAAGAGCGAGCTCGCTGTGAAGGCGAAGGGAGAGCGGATAGAAAGCTCTCAAGGACCTGACAGGGATGAGCAACGGGGGGTGGTCGGCGGAAATCCAGGGGAGCCCGTCGCTGATGAGGAATCAGTCGACCATCCCCGGCCCAGTGGGCGAGTGGTCCGACCTGTCGTTGCCTCTCCTCTTGTCACCCAGGCCACCCTGAGCAACAAACGAACTCGGTGAGGGGCCCGAGCGGAAATGGCCGCACGCAATCGCCTCGAATTCGTTGACGCACCGCAACCTCTTCAAACTTATCAACAAAGGAGAGCGGCAAGGGGCGACGGCTACTCCCAGCCTGACCCGTCGTTGTCCGCATCCAGTCCGTCGGACCCTTCTCGGTGTTGATCCGGCGTCGCTGGGTCCGCGCGGTCGCTTGAGAACTCGGACCGTGACGCTGACTCGGCTGCGAGCCAGCCCCATTCCCGTCATGGACGGTGAAGCCTCACGAAATGAAAGAGCTCGGCTGAACCCGGGGCCAGGCACTCACAGGGTGCGGCCATCAGATACGAGCACTGCCGCAGTTCGGTAGATTCGAGCCTCGGCTCGATTCTTGTCGCGCAAGCAGAGGGAGGACGCAGATGACCTCGAAGGCCGACTACACGGAAGAGGAGTGGGAGCGGCTGCGACGTGCCCCATTCGTTGCTGGGCTGGCCATCTCGATCGCCGATCCGGGCGGGCCGATCGAAATAGCGAAGGAGACGATAGCCACCCTGAAGGCCGCGTCGACGCCGTCCAGCCAAGAAGAATTGCTCGTCGCGGTATCGCAAGAGATCCTTTCGATGGTGAACCAAAAGCAGAACCCGATGGTGGGCTTCAAGCCGGACAGCTCCGCGCTCGCCGGAAAGATGATCCTCGACGAGCTGATGGGCGTGAGCGAGATCCTGACTGCCAAGGCGATGCCGGAGGAGGCGGATGCCTTCCGTCGATGGCTGCTGACCGCTGCACAGGCCGCGGCCGACGGGGCGAAGGAGGGCGGCTTCATGGGGTTCGGCGCCGAGCTGGTCAGTCAGGGCGAGCAGCGGATGATCGATGAGCTGCGCACAGCACTCGGCATGCCCGAAGGCTGACGCGCCAGCGCGAGACCTGTGGGTGCATACATTCGGATCACATGCTTCACCTGCCCATTTGGCCAAGCATGGGGCGCGTGCCGAGTGGGCATGACGAGCCCTTCAGGGATGCCCTCGCGCCCGGCCTTTCAGCGGGCAAAGACATGAGTCACCTCCTCTTCCTCGAGTCCGAGCTGGCTGGGCCACCAAAGAAGCATCAGTATCTCCCCGGGCTTGTGCTTCTTGAGGGTGGCAAGATAGTGACGACAGATCGCCGGACCCGTAGGCCGGCGCGGTCGACCGAGCTTCCCGAAACGAGGTGACGATGGATCGCGACGAGCTTTTGGAGCGTGAGCATGGAGCCTGGAGCGCGTTCGAGGCCGCGGTGGGGCGGGTCCCCGCCGACCGCCGGGCCGAAGACGGGGTGGTGCCGGGATGGTCGGTCAAGGACCTCGTATGGCACCGCGCCTATTGGGCGGGGTTCTGCCCCGACACGATCGAGGCGAGGACGGCGGGCGACCTCTCCGATCCGTGGGACCACGACGACGTGTATTGGGACGCCGAGAACGAGCGAGTGGCGCGGGAGTCCAAGGCGATGACCTGGGAAACGGTGGAGTCGAGCGCCGCGGGGATGCGCGAGCGCGCTCGCGCGGCGCTCGCCAAGGCCATCGACGACGTCTCCGTGAAGTGGTTCGTCGAGGAGACCTTTGAGCATTACGACGAGCATGAGGTGGAGGTCTCTCGGTTCGCGGATTCCCCCTCCCTAACGGCTGCTCCGCCGCAGGTCAGAAGGATGATCGGAGTTCTTGACCCCCGCAGGAGAGGGCATGACTGCGAGCGCAGGGGTTGTGACTAAGGCTAGCGACGTATCGACGAACCTGCTGAAGCTGGAGTCTTCTCGAAGGAAGCCGCGGCCGGTGACGTCTTTGATACGGAATGCTGGAGGGGTACACAAATGGATATATGTAGTCCTCACGTCGGCGGCGTAGGTTCTGGGCCATGCGCAAGTTCCTGATCGTCCTCGCCGTGCTGGTGGCGATCCTCGTGGCGGCCGATTTTGGCCTTCGCCTTCTCACCAGTTACTGGCTGGGCCGCGGACTCCAGAGCTCCCTTTCCCTGAGCGAACGACCATCGGTTTCGCTGGGCACCTTTCCCTTCCTCCCCGAAGTTGTGTCCGGCAGCGTTTCTTCGGTGACGGTGCAGGCGAATGGGCCGGTTGGCGAAGGGAATCTCCCCATCCACGAATTGACGCTGATGCTTCAGGACGTCTCATTCTCTCCGAGCCAGCTCGCTGCCGGAGGCAGCACGACCATCCGCGCGAGGAGCGGCGACGGAACGGCCCAGTTCACTCAGAGCGATCTGAACGCCGCGCTGGGGGCATCGGTCCCGATCACCGTTCGGTTCGAGGGTCGCCGGCTCGTGGTTCGGACGAATCAGGGGGGTCAGGAGTTCGAGGCTAGGCCGTCCGTCTCCAAGAGGCGTCTCTTGCTCACCCCGGTACTTGGATCCGTGCCCGAGCTTTCCATCGAACTCCCCAGGATCGTCGCCGGGATCATGTATCGGGAGGTGCGTATCGAGGGGGGCACCGCGATGCTCTCGTTCACTCTCAGCAATGTGACCTTCGAGATCGATCGGTCCTGACGGTCGTGTTGAAGAAGGCTCTCTGATCACGTTTCGAGATTGCCAGCGTGCTCCCGCACTCTCCGGATCGGACACCATTGTGGCTCTCGTCAACAGGTCGGTGGGAACTACAGCAGCAGGCCCTCGCCAAGAACGCCGCCGCGGCGTGTTCCTGGGAACACCGCGAAGACTGCGGATCCCGTGTGGCGCGTGTACCTGTTGAGCGCATCTATCCGGGCGAGTCGTCGCTGGATGGAGACGAACTGGGTTCTCGGGTCACGCTGGTAGGCGAGGAATAGCAGACCCGCCTCGAGCCTGTCCTCGCTCCGGTCCACGAACGAGTAGGAGCGCCGTAGGATTCGTGCACCGCCGTTCGACTCGGGGGCTGAGACCCGGATGTGCGCGTTCGGGGGGATGAAGGGGATACCGTTGACATCGACCGCCGCGAGGTCGACAGCGTCGTGCTCGTCTCGGCGGTTCAGGGGTGCGCCGCTCATCTTGCGGCGGCCGATAACGGCTTCCTGCTCCCCGAGACTCGACCCGTCCCACTCGTCGATCCGGATGTTTATATGACGCGCCACGAGGAAGCTCCCTCGCTGAAGCCACGATGGGCCCTCCGAGCCGACCCACACGAAGCGCTCGAGGGCCTCGACATCGTCTCCTCGGATGTTGTTGGTCCCGTCCGTGAACCCCAGGAGGTTGCGGGGCGACACGCCGTCCCGGACACGGGGCAGGAACCCCGCCTGTGACCACCGCAGGGACACGATGCCGTGGCCAAGTCGCAGCAGCTCACGGACCGCGTGGAACGCCACCTGCTCGTCGCCGGCGCACGCCTGGATGGACAGATCGCCTCCCGACTGGGATGGATCCAGGTCGTCGGTTTCGAAGCTCGGCAGCTCGACCAGCGCGCCAGGGCGGCGCGAGGCAAGGCCGAAACGGTCATGAGCGCTCTCGACGAACAGCGTCGGTCCCACCCCGAACGTGAGGGTCAGTCGGTTCGGGCCGAGTCCGATCGCCTCCCCCGTGTCCCATGGCACGTGCTCTGGGTCCCCTGAAGGCGGTGCCGCCGGGGCGCCTTCGGTCATGCGGGCCGCGGCACCTGTCCAGAACCGAAGTAGCGCGCGGAGGTCGTCGCGAGAACCCCCGACAACATCGACGGCCGCGAACACGACGTGAGGCTGACGCGGCGTCGTGATCCCGGCCTGGTAGGGACCATGGAACGGGATGACTTCGTCGGCGAGTCCGAGGGACGATTGCGACGGAGAGCGCTCAGCCAGGCGCACCCCGCTCACGCCGGCCGCCGCACCAACGCTGGCGGCACCGAGCCATCCCAGCAGCCGACGGCGAGGTAGAGACATCAGTATTTGAGGAGTTTGCCGATGCAATAAGGGTCGGAGAGATTCGCCACCGTAGGCTTGCATCTGACCGTTCCCACCGTGCCGGCGCTCCCGTGGCCGCGCATCGAGAGGACGAGGTCGATCTCCCCGGAGTTCGGGGTGTCGCTCCCCGGCGGTGGGTTCTGCTCGAGTACCGACCACAGGGTCCGGTCGGACGGTCGAGCGTAGACGAGGCCGAAGCCGATGCCGGTCTGCCACAGGCGGTGAACGGCATCGGCGAAGACCATGCCCCTGACGTCGGGGACGATCGCGGCCGGGGGGCCGTTCGGGCCCCGCTTTTCTCCTCCACTGCCGCCCACCCATCCGGGCGGCAGCTCCGGGCTCGCCGTCGCTTCGAGGGGCGGTCGCCCGTCCATGCCGGTAACCGGTTCCACCGAGGGGTGAGTCTCCGTGCCGCTTTCCAGCGCTCCGGACTGGCGTTCGAGCTCAGCCGACGTACACGCGGCGAGTAACAACGCGAAGACAACTAGAAGCGCGGCCCGCGTTCCCACCGTCGGCACTCTACGGCACTCACGCCTCTGCAGGAAGGGACGCCGTGGCTCGCCGTATTCAAAGGTGTCGGCCAGCCCGGGCCAGCGGCTTCGCAGATGGATCGCTCCGAAGTCGCTACTCGGACGTGGCCTGGCCGACCCGAACCCACTCCGCCGGAGTCGGGCCCGGGTAGGCGCCACCGGCTTCGGGGAGGAATGTGTAGGACCGCGCCGGTTCGACTGAGGCCAACGGCCGGACATCCCACAGATCGTGGCACTCAGGGCACCGCCACGTTCGGGGCGCCTCGACCGACCGCTCCTCCGTCGGCGGCTCACAGTCGTGGTGCTCCACAGGCGAATGCTACTCCGGTCCTCGGCAGTCGGTTCCCGCTGGAAACATCCCTCTACCGACAAGGAGCCGACCGCTGATCATCCCCGACCCCGCTCGTCGAGCTGCTGTTTCTGCCACGCGTCGTCGACCGGGAAGCGGTGGAACCGCGGGAACACCCAGCGGAACAGGCTCAAGCCGGGCTTCTTGCACCAGCAGTCGGGATAGCACGCGCAGGTGTAGACGCCGGCCGCCTCCTTCGCCCGGATGACCAGGGCCAGGATTACGTAGCCGATCGCGAGGGCGAGCGCCAGCCGCTTCACCCAATCAAGCTAGCACTCGCCGTGACGGATGGGCGCACCCGAACCGCAGCACGATCGGTCCACGTCGTGCGTCGTCGTCGGTGTCAGGGCGGTATCAAGGGCGTGGTCCGGGTCAACCGACGGATGGAGACGAACCTGCCCGACGTGTTCGCCGCGACGGGGCTGCGTGGAGACGTACCACCCGATCCTTGGGTCCACTTATCTCCCGCTCGGACGACCGCGCACAAGCAGGGCCGGGTGGCGGGGGAGACCGCCGTGGTCGGGGACCGCCTGTTCCAGGGATCGCTCGGCACGCAGGTCGTCAAGATCTTCGAGGTGGCCGCGGCTCGGACCGTTCTACGCGAGGAGGACGTTGCGGCTGGCCACGATCCGCTGACCGTCGGGTAGTCGCTTTCGATCACAAAGCGTACTACCCAGGGCTCACGAGCTCTCAATGAGTCACCGGAGACCGAGTCGCGGCCCGCGGCTGGCTTGCCGAGCGGAGTCAGGAAAGCGCCGGCGCCATCGCCCGCGGGGCGAGCGCGTCCGCCACCAACCGGAGCGGCTCAGGGCGGAGCCGGTAATACGCCCAACGTCCCCGCTGTTCGCGCTGGAGCAGTCCCGCCTCCGAGAGCACGCGAAGGTGGTGGCTCACCGTCGGCTGCGACACGCCGAGCGCCGGGGTGAGCTCGCAGACACAAGCCTCCTCGGTTCCGGCCAGCAGGCTCACGATCTGGAGCCGCACGGGGTCGGCCAGCACTCGAAGCGCCGAGGCCATGCGGTCGGCGTCCTCGCCAGACAGCTGTGCCGGTCCGAGCGGGGTGCAGCAGTCCTCGAGCTGGGCGATCTCTTTCCGCACGAGTGTCATATTGACGGGCGTCGATGGATGTGTCAACGTATCGACCGCGGTCGATGCAACCATCGGACCGCGCCGACTGCGATCGGGAAGGAGGTGCGTTCGATGCGGGTCGATCCGTGTTGCCCGGACTGTCCGGACTGCCCGCCCGGCTGCTGCTGAGCGGACGCGGCGCCAGTGGATCGGGACGGTTCCCCCGCGGTTGAGGATGAGCGTGCACCGGCGTCCCACCCGGGGGAGCTGTCCGACCTTCCACCGACGCTGGGACCTATGCCCGAGGAGGGACACGATGAGTGAGCTACGGGAAAGCGTTCGGGATCGGTACGCCGCTGCTGCGCGCGCGGTCAGCGAGGGGTTCGCTGCCGACGATGCGAGCGATGAGGCCTGCCGCTGCGATCCTACCGACGGCTACGGCGTCAGGTACTACGACATCGCAGAGCGCGGGAGCCTCCCCGACGATGCGGTGCTCGCGAGCCTTGGATGCGGGAACCCAACCGCCGTGGCCGAACTGCGCGAGGGGGAGACCGTCCTGGACCTCGGGTCGGGCGGGGGGATCGACGTGCTTCTGTCGGCCCGCCGGGTTGGTCGCACGGGGCACGTCTACGGCCTCGACATGACCGACGAGATGCTCGGGCTCGCGCGCGAGAACGCGCGTAAGGCCGAGATCATCAACGTCGAGTTCGTGAAGGGGTTCATCGAGGATGTGCCGCTTCCCGACGCGAGCGTCGACGTGATCATCTCGAACTGCGTGATCAACCTCTCGACCGACAAGCCCCGCGTGATGCGCGAGATGTTCCGTGTGCTGCGTCCCGGAGGGCGGCTGGGGATCAGCGACGTCGTCGCCGCGAACGAGCTCTCGCCGGGCGAGCGAGCCGAACGGGGCAGCCATATCGGGTGCATCGCTGGCTCGCTCTCGTTCGCCGAGTACGAGGCCGAGCTGACCGCGGCGGGGTTCACAGAGATCTCGATCGTGCCGACGCACGAGGAGGCCGAGTCGGTATACGGCGCGATCGTCAAGGCCACGAAACTGGCTTTGGGTGGCGCCCACGACGGCACATTGTCCGCCGATGGGGACGGTTAAGCCCATCGCGAACCGATCGCTCTGGGCGGCGGGAAGACGCCGATGCTGCGCCCGGCATCCCTCAAGCGTTTTACGTGGGGGATACTCATCCCGAGACGGATCGAGGGTCGGCGGATGGCTTCGGTGAAGCAGCTCTCGACGGACGAGCTCACGGCGCGGGAGATCTTGGCCCTGCGTGCTCTGCTCGACGCCTCGTGGACCGATGAGGGCGACGAGTTCACCGAGGAGGACTTCGCTCATGCATCGGGAGGCCAGCACTTTGTGATCGAGGCGGAGGGCGAAATCGTCTCCCACGCCTCGGTCGTGGAACGCGAGCTGCAAACCGGAGGGCTCCGCCTCTCGACGGGCTACGTGGAAGGCGTCGCCACGCTGCCGGTACATCGCCGACGCGGGTTGGCCACCGCGATCATGGAACGAGTTACGGAGCACGTCGACCGAACCTTCCAGCTCGGCGCTCTCGGCTCCGGACTCCTCGCGTTCTATCAGCGCCTCGGGTGGTTCGTGTGGCAGGGGCCGACGTCGGTCCGAACGGACCGCGGGCCCGTTCCCACCCCCGACGAGGACGGGTACGTCCTGGTTCGCCTGACCGCGACCACGCCGAGGCTCGACATCACCGCCCCGATCAGCTGCGAGTGGCGACCCGGCGACGTCTGGTAGCGACCGAGGAGCGAGAGGCTCGGCCCTGCCGATAGGGTTCCAAACGATGCCCTTGCGGAAGCAAGATCGCCAAGACGGTTGCCGTGCCCGCTTCACGTCATCGATCCCCGAGGGCGCCCCGTGGAGGTCACCTCCCCCGAGCGGAACCACCGGCGAGGGCCCCGGAGCTCGCGATCGAGTAGTGCACGCCCTGGCGGGGGCCGGCGCCAGGGATCGAAGGCCGCGGTCCGTAGCCTCGTGTCGGTCGCCCTGGACGGGTTGCCCCCCCGGCTGACTCGCTGCCCAGCGTGTCGCGATGCTGGTCGCTTCGGGCAGACAGGAACGACGGGCGCCCGCGAGACGGGGGTGCTCCGGATCCAGGCGGTGTCACAGGCGGGACGGCTGAGCGGTCTTTAGAGTAGACGTTGGGAGAGTCTGCACCGGAGGGGAACGATGAGCGCGAAGAAGACCACGCAGAAGTCCGCCAAGCGCATCACCACGACCGGCAAGACGTCCAAGGGATGGACCGCCGAGGAACGAGCCGCGGCGAAGGCGTACGCCCAAGAGCTGAAGGCGGAGGCGCGCGGCGCGAATGACGAAAGGGCCGCGCTTGCGGCGATCGCCGCGATGCCGAAAGCGGATCGGGCAATGGCCGAGCGAATCCATGCCATCGTCAAAGCCAGCGCGCCGGACCTCTCGCCGAAGACCTGGTACGGGATGCCCGCGTATGCGAAGGAAGGCAAGGTCGTCTGCTTCTTCCAAAGCACGGACAAATTCAAGGCGAGGTACGCGACGTTCGGCTTCAACGACGCGGCGAACCTCGACGAAGGCGCCATGTGGCCGACTTCCTTCGCGTTGACGAAGCTGACCGCCGCCGATGAGAAGAAGGTCGCCGCGCTCGTGAAGAAAGCGGTGAGCTGAGCCCAGCTCCTGAACCAGCATGGCCAAAAGGAGCGAGCCCGAGACGCCGCGCGGGGAGGTGTACGAGGACCTCCGGCCGCTGCTGTTCTCCATCGCCTACAGGATCGTGAGCAGCGTGAGCGAGGCGGAGGACATCGTGCAGGAAGCCTTCCTCCGCCTTCACCGGGCACAGAGCGACGGCACGGACATCGACTCACCTCGGGCCTGGCTGTCTACGGTCACGACCCGGCTCGCCATCAACCATGTGCGCTCGGCCCGCGTGCGCCGGGAGACCTACGTGGGCACCTGGCTGCCGGAGCCGCTGCTGACGGATCAGGCCCCGGACGCCTCCGTGCACGCGGAGACGGCCGACTCGCTCTCGATGGCGTTCCTCGTCCTGCTGGAAAGCCTGAACCCGGTCGAGCGGGCGGTCTTCCTCCTCCGGGAGGTCTTCGACTACGGATACGACGAGATTGGCGCGGTCGTCGGCAAGACCGAGGAGAACTGTCGGCAGATCGCCCTGCGGGCCCGTCGGCAGGTCGAGGCGAGGAAGCCGCGGTTCGAGGCTTCGCGCCAGCGACGCCAGGAGCTCGCCCGGCGGTTCTTCGAGGCGGTTGGCGAGGGGAACACTGACGGACTCATCCGCTTGCTCGCCGCGGACGTCGTCTCTTACGCGGACGGTGGCGGAAAAACTCGGACGTTCATGCAGCCCGTGTACGGGCGCGAACGGATCGCCCGGGTGCTGCTTGGGTTCGGAACCTGGCTCCACCTCCTGGGCGCCGAGGAGATGCGGTTTGCCGAGGTCAACGCACAGCCCGGGGCGGTGTTCCTCGGCCACGACGGGCGAGCCGTCCTGGTCGTTTCCCTCGACATCGCCGAGGGGCTGGTCCAGACCATCCGCTTCGTCAGCAATCCGGAGAAGCTGCATCATCTGGACGCGAGTGCCGGTCGCTCCGCCTGATCCCTGAGCTTAGCCTCGACGTCTCCCCCACCACCTGTAGAGATCCCCTCGTCAGCGATCGCGAGCGGCGAAGGGATGTCACACGAGAAGGTCCTCCCTTGTCTAGAGGTCAGGAGACCAAAGAGGAAGGAGGATGCCATGAAGATCTTCGTCGCAGGAGCGAGCGGAGCGTTGGGGCGGCGGCTCGTCCCCCTGTTGGTCTCGAATGGCCACGAGGTAGTCGGCACCACCCGCACCCCTGGGAAGGCCGATGCCCTGCGGGCGGCCGGTGCCACACCGGTGGTGCTCGATGCCTTCGACAGGGACGCCGTCCGGAAGGCCCTCACCCAGGCCGAGCCCGAGGTGGTAGTCGACGAGCTGACGGCGCTGGCGGGGTTGGGGTTCAGGGACTTCCGGAAG
>JBIOXZ010000115.1:0-4167 GCA_044869895.1 Actinomycetota bacterium
GGAAACGGACCTCGGCGTCATGGGTGGAGGAGAGTGCCGGTACGCGAGCCGATCTGCTGGCCCGCCTGGATTCGAACCAGGACTAACTGATCCAGAGTCAGTCGGGCTACCGTTACCCCACGGGCCAAACGTCGCCCGGCCGCCGGGGCCGGGCCGTCCGATGCTATCAGGCGGCCCCGTCGGCCAGTGGGAAGGCCCGCATCCCGGGCGGAACGCCCGGGCGGAACGACCCCACCACCTTAAGGAAGTCCGACCGCTCGTCCGTCCACTCTCCCGGAGGGAAGATCGCGAGGACGATGTACCCCACGCCCTTCCGGCCCAGGGTGAATGCGGCGGCGACGCCGGCCACCTTCTGGCCGTCGCGAACGACATCGGCCACGATCAGCTCGCCCGGAATCCCGCCGAGTCGCATCTCCTGCTCGATCTGCACGTCCACGATTGGGTTGCCGGTGAGGATCGCCAGGGCCATCTGCGGAAGGTCGTCGAAGGTGCCCGTCGTGACGGCCAGAGCCTGGTACACCGTCTGGTCCTGCGGCTCCGTCTGGGCGCCAAGGTCGGTCAGTCCGCCGCCGAACGCGCTCGAGGGCGACGGGGATGGAGCGGGTGGCGTGGAGGTCACCCCGGTGAGGACCGAGGGTCCCTGCGAGGGCGGTTCGGACGGCGCGACGGCGATGTCGTTGGCCGCCGGGAGGTTCGCGCTGAACAGACCTTCAGGGTCGTAGTACCTGGCGAAGTCGCGGTTCTTTCCGGTCGAGCATGCCACGAGCGCCAGCGCCGCCGTGGCTGTCGCGATCGCCGTCCGCCTCATAGCGCCATGGTGTCACGGCGTCATCGGGATTGACCAGCCACCCCCAAGGTCGTTACGTTGCAATCATCGGCCTGGGGAAGGGCGGATCGGATGAACAAGAATGGCCTCATCGCGGAGATCGCCAAGCGGACCGGCTCGAGCAAGGCGGACATCGGCCGCACGATCGATGCGGAGATCAGGGTCATCCGGGAGACGGTGTCAAAGGGCGAGCGTGTCTCGCTCGTTGGGTTCGGGACGTTCGAGCGCAAGCGCCGGAACCGCCGCGTGGCCCGCAACCCTCGCAAGCCGGCCACCCCCATCGTCGTCCCCGCCAGGGACCTCCCGTGGTTCATCCCCGGCAAAGAGTTCAAGGAGATGGTGGCCCGCCGCCGGCGGACCGTAGGCCGGTCGTCTAGTCGAAGGTGACGATCCGCAGGGTCCTGGCAACCTTCCGCCCGCCCTCCTCGACCAGATCGAACTTCACCCGTTGCCCGATCCGCAGGTACCGGATCCCCGCTCCCTCCACCGATGTTGGGTCGATGTGGACCTCGGTGCGGTCATCGGTCAGCAGGGTCCCGGTCCGTTCGTCATCGTCGAAGTCCCTGATCGTCCCCTGTGACACGCCGTCCCCCTAGCCCTGCGCGGTCAACCGCTCGCGAAGATCCATCTCCAGACAGACTTGTCGAGCACGGCAGCGCCTCCCCGTCGCGAGCAGCGTGAGGATATCCGACGGCAGGTCGAGGTCGAACGACAGCTCCCGGCGATCGACCACGGCGGCCGGAAGGCCACGGGCCTGAGCCTGGTCGAGGTGGCGACGGAACGACTGGGGGCCGAACCGAGCCGGGATGGCTTTCGGCGGCCGACGGAGCAACAAGTTGGTCCCCGCCTCGTCGTGGGAGGGGGCCAGGACCACGGGCCCCAAGGTCCGAAGCGCCGCCGTCAGGGCCTCCGTCGTGATCAGCGGAAGGTCGCCCGGCAGAATGGCGAGCGCATCGACCTCTCCCTCCGTGGCCAGGCGTTCCACCTGGCGGATGGCCGATGCGAGCGGGGGCTTCTCCTCTGGAACCGATGTCGCGCCGCGGCGGACGGCGATCTCCAGCACCACCTCGTCCGGGGAGACCACCCACGTCTGCCACCCGGTCACCGCCTGGGCCGCATCCAGGACATCCTCCAGCATGGCCAGGGTCAGGGCCCCACGCTCGAGCGGCGTGAGGTCGGGGGCGACCCGGCGCTTGGCTCCCGCGAGCGATTTCACCGGTACGGCGATGACGCGCATCGTCCAAGGCTATCGCGGGGGATGCGCCGTGGCCCCCTGGATACAATCCGGCCACGAGAGGAGGGCCTCCTGGAACCGTGGTACCGCGTGGCCAAGGCGGTCGCGCTTCCCCCGCTGAAGCTGTGGTTCAACTGGCGGATGGAAGGCGTCGATCGGGTGCCGCGCGCGGGGCCCATCATCATCGCCGGCAACCATCTGTCCTATCTCGATCCCCTGGCCCACGCGTACTTCGTGGTACAGGCCGGCAGGCGCCCGAGGTTCCTGGCCAAGTCGGAGCTGTTCGACAACCCGCTGCTTCGCATCGTGCTCAGGGGGGCGCGGCAGATCCCTGTTCGCCGCGGCACTGGCGAGCAGACGCCCCTCGAGGAGGCGGCGCGAGCCCTCGACCGGGGCGAGGTGGTGGTGATCTATCCCGAGGGCACGAGCATGAGCGAGAACCCCGACCTGTCCCCGATGCGCGGCAAGACCGGCGCGATCCGGCTGTCGATGAGGACGGGGGTCCCCATCCTGCCCGTGGCGACGTGGGGTGGCCAGCACGTGTGGCGCAAGGGCAGGAGGAAGAGCTTCGCGTTCGGCCGTCCCATCTGGCTGAAGGCGGGGGAACCCGTGGATCCGCCGGCCGTGGAACAGTCCACGGGGCAGGACCCGGAGCTCGTGCGAATGCTCACGGACGAGCTGATGGGCCATCTCACCGTTCTTGTGGACGATCTCCGGTCCCGCTACCCCAAGCGATGGGCATGAGGCTACGCTTGACCGCATGAACGAGGAACGAAAGCCCGGGTTCACCACACGGGCCATCCACGTCCCGCCTCCCCCGATGGACCAGGCGGCCCCCAGCGTTCCGATCTTCCAGACCTCCACGTTCCGGTTCGACTCGTCGGAGGACTACGCCGAGACGATCAGCTTCCGCCGGCCCGGCTACACGTACACAAGGGGCTACGGCAACCCCACCTTGCTCGCGTTCGAGCGGCTGGTCGCCGAGCTGGAGGGGACCGAGTCGGGATTCTCGTTCGCATCGGGGATGGCGGCGGTCCACACACTCATCACGTCCCTCGCGAGGGCTGGCGACCGGATCGTCGCCAGCAACGAGCTCTACGGGGGCAGCTACTCGCTGTTCACGAAGGTGCTCCCGCGCTACGGGATCGAGGTGACGTTCGTCAGCCCCCACGACCCCGATGCCGTGGCTGGGGCACTCCCCGATGCCGTGCTCTTCTACGCGGAGACCATCGCGAACCCCACCGTGACCGTGGCGGACCTCGAAGCTCTCGGCTCGTTGTGCCGAGCGAGCGGGGTACCGGCGGCGGTGGACAACACGTTCGCCTCCCCGTACCTGTGCAACCCGGCCCGGTTCGGCTTCGACCACGTTCTTCACTCGGCCACCAAGTACATCGGCGGTCACCACGACCTCACGGGCGGCGTCGTCGCGACGACCGAGGATGGGATGCGGAGGCTTCGCGACATGGCCATCGAGACCGGGGGAACGATGGCGCCCTTCGAGGCCTGGCTCGCCCTCCGCGGCCTGATGACCCTGGAGCTTCGGATGGAGCGGCACTCTCGGAGCGCGCAGACGCTCGCCGAGTTCCTGGAGGGGCAGGCCAAGGTGGAGCGGGTGCACTATCCGGGACTTCCCTCCCATCCCCACCACGAGGTGGCACGGCGGCTCCTGCCTCGAGGCTTTGGCGGGATGCTGGCATTCGAGATCGAGGGCGGCGTGGAGGCCGGGATGCGGTTCTGCGACGCGCTCGAGCTCGGGTGGATCGCCACGAGCTTGGGCGGAACGCACACGCTCGTGGGGCACGCCGCGTCCACCACCCATCGACAGATGGATCCTGCCGCGCGCCGGGCGGCGGGGATCGCCGACGGGCTGGTCCGCGTGAGCGTCGGCCTAGAGGACGTGGAGGACCTGATCGAGGATTTCGAACGGGCCCTGGAGAAGGCATGAGGAGGCGGATCGCCATTCTGTTCGGAGGGCGATCCGCCGAGCACGAGGTCTCGGTGCTCTCGGCCCGATCGGTGATGGATGCCCTGGATCCGCGGCGGTACGAGGTCATTCCCATCGGGGTCACCCGCGAGGGGCGGTGGGAGCTCGTGGCCGGGGGGGCGG
>JBIOXZ010000116.1:0-2221 GCA_044869895.1 Actinomycetota bacterium
GAAGACGAAGTCCGTCTCGTGATGGATCCAGGGGTACCGCTCGTTGCCGGGCACGGGGTCGATGCTGTGCGCGAGGACGTAGCGCTGCTCCGGATCCGCCGGGCAGCTCAGGACATCCTCGTGCCGCGGTGAAATGCCGATGGGGAAGCGGGCCGGCTTTCCGGCCGGGTATCCGGGGGCCCCGGGCTTCGCCACGCGGATGGCCGACTGGCCGAACACTTCGCGTGCCGGCAGGGCGTAGACCTCCACGAACGTGGTCGAACCACTCTGTTCGACCGCCAGGACGAACTCGTCCGTGCCATCGCCGTTCAGATCGGCGGCCGCTACCGCGTTGCAGAGGTTCTCGCAATCGGGGAGCGCTACCGCTCCGGCTGCGTCGCTCGCCCACCGCACGTTCAGGGAGAAGGTGCCGCCCTTCGCTTTGCAGATGGCCGCGGTATCGAGCCCCCCATCGCCGTCGAAGTCCCCGTTGATGAAGGATGTGACGCAACGCGGGAGTGGCTGTGCGGGCGATGGACTGGCCGTCGGTTCGGCAGTCGGCGACGGGGTTTGACTTGCCCGGGGGGCGGGTTGGGGTGGACCGCGGAAGACACGGCTCAAAGCGAACGTGCCGCCGATCGTTCCTGCCAACACGGTCAATGCCACGCCCGCCACGACGTGGGCTCGCCTGGAGGTTCCCCGCTGCTGCCCGTTCTCCATCGTCGGATCCTTCTGATGATGCTTCGACTCACCTTGGCTGTCACTGGATGACATCTGAAGCCACGATCCCGGGGGGTGGAACGTGCTCGCGCCCCCCATCTCGGGGCTCGGTTCCCTAGCACTCCCACCCCGAGAGTGCTAAATGTATACGGATGACGGAGCCGTTCGAGCTGAGTGACCGCAAGGCGGACATCCTCCGAGCCCTGGTCCGCCACTACATCCGGACGGGGGAACCCGTGGGGAGCGACTCGCTGGCCGGGGCGGCCGGCCTCCGGGTCAGCTCAGCCACCATCCGGAACGAGCTGGCCGCCCTCGAGGAGCTCGGCTACCTGACCCAGCCCCATCCCTCCGCCGGCCGGGTGCCCACCGACCTGGCCTACCGGCGCTACGTCGACCTGTTGCCGGCGCGCCCCAAGCTCCGCGAGGCAGAGCGCAGGGCCATCGTCAACTTCTTCGACGAGGCCCTGGCCGACGTCGACGCGATCCTTCGCGGGACCACCCAGCTGCTCAGCCGCCTCACCCGGTATGCCTCACTGGCCCTCGCTCCCAGCCAGCGGGAGACCGCCATCATCCGTTCGGAGCTGATCCGTCTGGGGACGGCGGTCCTGCTCCTGCTCGTGTTCGACACCGGACACGTCGAGAAGCGGGTGATCGAACCGGCAACGGAGTTGGCCGACGAAGACGTGGACCGAATCTCGCGGACGTTGACCGAGGCGCTCCGGGGCAAGACGCTCCTCGATGCCGACGGCGTCGTCTCCGAATGGCAACGGACCGCCGAACCGCGGGACCGGATCATCATCGGACGGGTGGCGGAAGCCCTCTCCTCGATCGGCCAGACCGAGGAAGTCGAGCACATCTTCCTAGGCGGGGTGGCCAACATGGCCGCCAACGCTGCGTTCGCCCGGACCGAGACGCTCGGCCAGATCTACGAGGCGCTTGAACGCGAGTCCGCCGTGCTCCGGCTCCTTCGAGAAGCGGCCGCCACTCCTCCCGTAAGCGTGACGATCGGACGGGAGAACCCCGTCCCGGAGATGTGGGAGGCGAGCCTGGTGGCGGCGCCGTTCGCCGCTGGAGGAGCCCTCGGAACGATCGGCGTGGTCGGGCCGATGCGGATGGACTATCTGTCTGCCATCTCGGCCGTGCGAGCCGTCGCCGAGCGCCTGTCGGCGGCCGTCGAGGCGCTGTCGCACTGACCGAAGTGCGACCGATCCGCGGCTACACTCGAACACATGGCGACGCTGCCTGATCTCTACGCCGTGCTGGGCGTCCCGCCCGGGGCCTCCGACGACCAGATCAAACGGGCCTACCGGAAGCTGGCACGGGAACTCCATCCGGACGTCAACAAGGACCCCGAGGCGGAACGTCGCTTCAAGCAGGTGAACGCGGCCTACGAGACCCTCAAGGATCCCATGCGCCGGCGCCAGTACGACCTGTTCGGCGCCGCCGGAGGAGCCACTCCCGACTTCTTCCCGTTCGGGGACATGGGCGACATCTTCGACGCGTTCTTCGGGGGCGGCTTCGG
>JBIOXZ010000117.1:0-50176 GCA_044869895.1 Actinomycetota bacterium
GCTGAAGCTGGCGAGGATCGACGGCCTACACGTGGTGACCGGGATCCTGTACATGGGACTCGGATGGCTCGCCGCGATCGCCCTCCCACAACTCCTGCGAGGGATGACGCTCCCTCAGTTCCTGCTGATGATGACCGGTGGGTTCCTGTACACGGCGGGAGCGATCGTCTTCGCCATCAGGCGCCCGGACCCGAGTCCGGTGACGTTCGGGTTCCACGAGGTATGGCACGCGTTCATGGTGGCCGCCGCGGCGTGCCACTTCACGATGATCGCTCTGGTGCTCCGGACCGTGGCCTAGAGTTCCGTGGGGACCCGGCCGGCGATCGTCGTTCCCCTTCCCGGCTCCGACCGGATCTCCAGGCCCCCGCCGAGGGCCTCCAACCGGTCCGACATCCCCTGAAGGCCGGTTCCGAGTTTGGTTCGAGCCGGGTCGAAGCCGGCGCCGTCGTCCTCTACCCCGAACGTCAGCCACGGCCCGTCCACCGCGAGCCGGACCAGCGCCTTGGACGCGTTCGCGTACTTCGAGACGTTCTGGAGCGCCTCCAGGCAGCAGAAGTACACGGCAGCCTCAATCTCCTGAGCATGGCGGCCGATCGAATCCGGTAGGAGGTCCACCGGGACCGGGGTCCTTCGGATCTGTGCCTCCAGGGCGGCCGGGAGTCCCTGGTCCGCGAGGACCTGCGGGTAGATGCCGCGGGCAAGATCGCGGAGGGTATCCAGCGCCTCGGCCGTGTCCCCCTGGAGCTCAGCGATCATCGATGTCGCCTTGTCGGGATCCCTCTCGATCATCTCGCCCACCAGCCGTTGTTTCACGGACATCGCTACCAGCTGCTGCTGCGCACCATCGTGCAGGTTACGCTCGAGGCGCCGGCGCGCCTCGTCCTGCGCCGCCACCAGCCGCTGGCGCGAGGCACGAAGGTCCGAGAGCAGGGCCACGTTTCTCAGCACCAGCCCCGCCTGGGAAGCCAGGTCGGCGAGCAGCTTCTCCTCGGCCGGCGTGAGTGGCTCCAGGGGTGGCTTGATGACCTTGAGCGCCCCGAGAAGCACGCCCTGGTGCCGAACCTGGGCCACGCTGGTGGCGGCGGCCACGCGACTGGCGGAAGCGATCGCCGGCAGCGCGTCTCCGGTGATCGCGACGGGCGACGTGTTCGTCCCGCCCTCCGGCCACGACGCCGCGGGCCGGAGCTCCGATCCCACCCGGAGCCATACCTCGGTTCGGATGGCTCCGGTTCCATCCGCCAGGATCCGGGCCATCCTGGGGAGCACGTCCTCGATGGCGTAGGTTTCCGCCACCCGCTCGGAGAATTCCGAGAGGACCTCGTACGGCGTCGCCCGCTTGCCGTACACCAAGCGATTGGCGATGCCCTGGGCCCGGGCCCGCATCGGCTGGAATGCCACGGCAACGACCGCCGTGGCCACCAGAGCAAGGCCCTCGGTCGCGCCGATGAATGCGCCGATCACCGCCACGAGCAGCACGTACACCGCCGTGATGAAGGCCGCCAGTCCGCCGTAGACCACGGCCCGGTTGATGATGACGTCGATCTCGTACAGCCGGTAATGGAGGATGGCGATGCCGATCGCAGCGAACAGGAACACGAGCGCCAGATCAAAGAGCACCTGTGCGCCCACTTTGTTGGTGAAGATCGTCACGATGAACGTGACGGCCACGAGCCCCGCGGCGGTGACGACCCACTTCAGCTGGAGTCGTTCGTCACCCCTCGAGCGGGCAAACCTCTGAGCCAGCGCCACGAAGGACAGCAGGAACGCTACCGGGAGCGCGAAGATGAAGATCAGGAACAGCACCATCGCCAGGCTTCCAAAAGCGGATTCCCGGATCTCGCTCTCGATCGCGAACGGGCGTGCCCAGTTCACGGTGGCAAGCAGCATCGAGCTCCCGGTGACGAACACCAGCAAGGTGCCCTCGAACCAGGCCACCGGGCGCCAGCGGCGACTCGGGACATGTCCCGTGGGAAACAGGAGAAACAGGATCGGGAGCACGCAGATGGGGATGGCCCACACCCAGCCGGAGAGCCAAGCCAGGAGCCGCCCCGCGGGAAGAGAGCCGGGGTCGACCTCGAGAGCGCGGAGCGCGAAGGCGCGAGAGAATGTTCCCACGCCCAGCGCGAGCCCCGCTGCCAGGAACAGCCAGCCGATGACATTGTCCCGACGCCGAGTCGCGATGACCAGTCCGATCACCGGGACCGCCAGGGTCACGAGGACGTCGAGGACGGTGGCGAACGTCCAGGAGTCGGAAGCCTCGGGGAGAGCGGCATGGCGGTTCACGTACGTGAAGGCCAGGCCGCTGAGGAGCAGCGCGAACGAAAGGATCCCGATCGACCAGGCTGTCCGGCGAACGGTCGAGTCCTTCATGAACCCCCCTCGGTCCTATTCTGCGCCTGCAAGTCAGCTGATGCGCGCCAGAAGATCGGTGACGCCGCCGGGCGTCACCAGGCGGACCGGGACCCCATCCCGGTCGAGGAGGCTGGCCGCCATCGCCGCCCGGTGTCCCGATGCACAGACGGTCCACACCTCTCTGTCCCGTGGGATGTCCCTGAGGCGCGCATTGACGTCGCCCACGAACATGTGGGTGCTGCCCTCGAGGTGGCCCTCGTCCCACTCGGTCTGCTGGCGGACGTCGAGGACGCGGGCCCGCTCCTCACCGACGGCCGTGGCCACCTCGTCGATGGACGCGACCGGGTAGGAGCGCATCGGCAGGCCGGCCTCGACCCAGGCGTCGACGCCCCCTTGGAGGTATCCGTCGATGGCTTCGTAGCCGATCCGGAAGAGCTGCGTGGCGGCCTCGGCCGCGGCCTCGTGTTCCGGCCGGTCCTCCGGCAGCACCAGCACGATCGGGGCGCCGAACGGGACGATCCACCCCACATAGCTGGCGAACGAGTCGTCGAGCTCGATCGAGATCGAGCCGGGGATGTGCCCCGCCGCGAACGCACGACGATCTCGGCCGTCGACGATCCAGGCTCCGGCCTCGACCCGTTCCGCGGCGTGGGAAGGGGAGAGATCGGGAGGCATCGGAACGTCTCCGTAGACGCGCGGCCCGGCCCGGTTGATCGGCGCGATGTGCGCGTAGTAGGAGGGATACGCCAGGAGTCCGGTGAGTCGTCGTTCCACGAACGTCTCCTCGTCCATGTCGCCGTCGGCCAGCACCGGGTTGGTCGTTCGCTCCCGGCCGATCGTCGACGTCCGTTCCTCGCCGGGTGGAGAGCTCGAGCAGAAGCTCCCAGCACCGTGGGTCGGAAGTACGAGGGTCTGGTCGGGGAGCGCCGACAGCCGATTGAGCGAGCGGTGCTGTGCCCGGGTGAGCTCGAGGGACGCTTCCGGGCCCAGGAGGTCGGTCCGTCCGGCGCTCCCCACGATCAGGCTGCCCCCGGTGAACGCCGCCGTCGGCTCCTCTGCATCTCCCTCGTACACCAGGTAGGACAGATGCTCCGGTGTGTGGCCGGGTGTCTCGGCCGCGACGATCCGGAGCGTCCCCAGGGAGAGCTCGTCTGCCTCGGCGAGCGGTTCGAACGGAAAGGCGTAATCGGCCCGAGCGGGGCCGGCGATCGCTGCCCCGATCGCCATGCGGAGCTCCGTGGCACCGGAGACATAGTCGTTGTGGAGGTGGGTCTCCACGGCATAGATCACGTGAAGGTCGCGGGCCCGGGCTGCAGCGAGGACCGGCCTGATGTCTCGCTGTGGGTCGACGATGACCGCTTGGTCGCCCGAAGCGAGCAGATAGCTCGTGTCGCCCAGTCCCCGGGTGAGAAACGACTCGAGTTGCATCCGGCGCCTTCCGGCCTCGCCCCGAGCCGAAAGCCTACACTCGCGCCGTGGCTGAGGAAGAGGGGGAGTGCTGCTTCGACGACTGGGTCGACCACTGGTCGAAGCGGTCGAAGCGCAAGCGAACCGTCGCCGGGGTCACCGCGTCCTTGCTCCGTGGCCTGGAGGCGGCCGGCATCAGCGAGCGGACCGTGCTCGACGTCGGGTGCGGGATCGGCGACCTGGCCATCGAGGCCGTCCGGCATGGCGCGGCCCGGGCGTTCGGCGTCGAGCTGTCGGCCAAGGCCGTCGAGGAGGCTCGGCGCCTGGCCGTCGAGCGGAGGGTCGTGGACCGCACGTCCTTCCAGGTCGGCGACGGTTCGAAGATGCGGCTGCCGAACGCCGACGTCGTGGTGCTGAACCGGGTCTTCTGCTGCTATCGGGACGCCGAGGCCCTGCTCGAGAACTCCCTTTCGGCGGCGGGTTCCGTCTACGCCTTCACCACGCCTCCGTCGAAGGGGCTGGGAGGCGCGTTCGTCAGGGTGCAGGCGCGGTTCTGGAACGTCTGGTACCGCCTCCGAGAAAAGAAGTTCCAGGGGTTCCGGGTGTACATCCACGATGTGGACCGGATCGATGCCCGGGTGCAGTCCGCGGGTTTTCGCCCAATCCGACGCGAGCGTCGGCGGTTCGTCTGGCACCTCGCCGTCTACGCGCGGCCTTCGTCAACCCTCCCAACCTCCTAAGGGACCTCTTGGCCGACGTTGCCGACGAGCTTCGAGCGCTGACTGGGGGTCGGTGGCCATCGCCGCTGAGGTGGCACGTGGGGGTGCCGGCATCCTCCGGGGGACGCCTGCCGGGTGCCGTGTCCAGCGGTGGGGGCAAGGTGTCAGGGTCACGTGGGGCGCGTAGCGTGATCGTCGGGAGGAGCTCGGATGGCGGTCATCGAAGTGGAGGGACTCCGCAAGGAGTACCGGGGGTGGCGCAAGGGCCGAACCCTTGCCGTCGACGGCCTGGATCTCGTTGTTCCCGAAGGGGGAGTCTTCGCGTTCCTGGGACCGAACGGCGCCGGCAAGACGACGACGATCCGATGTCTCCTGGGCCTGGTTCGACCCACCGGTGGCAGGTGCCGCCTGCTCGGCGCCGACTCGCCGAAGGACCTCGCGACCGTCATCCGCCGGGTCGGCTCCGTCGTTGAGACGCCGACGTTCTTCCCCCGATTCTCCGGCCGCCGCAACCTCGAGCTGCTGGGGCGGCTCCACGGCATCGGCCGGAAGGCCGTGACCGACGTCTTGGAGCGGGTGGGCCTGGCCGATCGGGAGGACGACCTGGTGAAGACGTACTCCCTCGGCATGCGGCAGCGGTTGGGGATCGGGGCCGCTCTTCTCAAGGATCCCGAGGTCCTGATCCTGGACGAGCCTGCCAACGGGCTCGATCCGGCCGGCATCAAGGAGGTCCGGGAGCTGTTGCGGCGGTTGGGAGATCAGGGACGGACCATCTTCGTGTCGAGCCACATCCTCACCGAGGTCCAGCACACGGCCGATCGCGTGGCGATCCTGTCCCGCGGTAAGTGCGTCGCGTCCGGACCCGTCGGCGAGGTCCTCATGGCCGGCCGCTCCGCCGGGTTGATCGTGCGGGTGGACGACATGGCCGGTGGGCTCGAGGCCCTTCGGTCCGCCGGGATCCCCGCGAGTGCGGACGACCACGCCATCCGGGTCATGCTGCCTCCGAAGGAGGCGGCCACCGTCACGCGAACGCTCGCCGATCGAGGGCTGTACCTCACCGAGCTCCGACCGGACGAGGTGGATCTGGAGACGGTGTTTCTCGAGCTCACCCGGGAGAGGCCGAAGGAGGCGTCGCCGTGATCGCGCTCCTCGCCTCCGAGCTTCGACGGATGTGGTCACGGCACCTGGTCTGGATCGTGGCCGGCCTGGCTCTCCTCGGGATCGCGATCGCCGGCGTCATCGTGGCGGTTCGTTCCAGCCCCGAGGTGGGAGCCGACCCTCGGTTCCCCTTGACCATGCTCCCCGATGTCTTGAAGGGGACGAGCATCCCGCTGATCCTCGCCGGATGGTTGCTGGGGGCCTCGTTCATCGGCGCCGACTGGCGCGTGGGGACCATCACGACGCTGCTCGCGTGGGAACCCAGGCGGGCCCGGGTGATCGTGGCGAAGATGCTTGTCTGCGCCGTCTCCGTGTTCGCCCTGGCGATGGGGCTCCAGGCGGTCCTGGGAGGGGTCTTGTCGCTGGACGCCGTCTTCCGAGGGACAACCGAAGGGGTGGATGCATCCTGGTGGCGCGAGTCGAGCGGCGTTGCGCTCCGGGCGGCCACGCTGGCCTCCGTTGCCTCCGTCGTCGGTTTCGCCGTCACCTCGATCGGGCGTAACACCGCAGCTGCGCTCGGTGCGGGGTTCGCCTACCTCGCGGTCATCGAGAACCTCGTGCGTGGGCTCCGCCCGGGATGGCAGCGCTGGTTGTTCAGCGACAACGCGGCGGTGTTCATCACCGGAGGAAGCGTGGGCTTCTCGTTCCAGCGAACGATGTTCCATGCCCTCACGCTGCTCGCCGCCTATGCGGCGGCGCTCTTCGCGGTTGGCGTCATGATGTTCCGCGCCCGAGACGTGAACTAGTCCTCGCTCCGGTGCGCGCTACTCGGCGACCTGGAAGTGCCTGACCGACGTGTCGCGTTCCACCAGGTACCGGTCGTCCTTGGGATAGAAGACGGCCCGCTCGATGTCGCTGCCCGCGAACCCCACGATCGCCTCCCTGGACTCCCAGAAACTGAGGGTCAGGAACTCGGCTCGGCCGTCGGCGACTCGCCACAGGACCCAGGCCCCTTTGTTGCCGGGCGTGTCACGGTACTCCTTGACGCCGGTGCCGCGGAGGTACTCGACGTATGCCTCGGCATCGGCCTCTCGCGTTGCTCCCCTCCAGATGCGGGCGATCACGAGTCTCCTCCCTCTCTGCGACCTCGAGGGCCGGATGATAGGCCCCCCGTCTCCTCCGCGGGAGCGGGGCTCACGTTCGGAGGGCTTCGATGGCGTTGGGGACGGTGTCCTCGGGTTTCACCGAGTACCAGGCCCGTTCGATCCGTCCTTCCTGGTCGACGAGGAAGGATGACCGGATGATGCCCTGGTAGGTCCGGCCGTTGCGGGACTTCTCGCCCCACGTGCCCCAGGCGTCGGCGATCGCGTGGTCCGGGTCCGAGAGCAGGGGGAACCCCAGGCGGTACTTCTGGTCGAACGCGAGCTGCGTGTCCGGCTGGTCGGGCGAAATTCCCGCCACGTCCACCCCGATCCCGGTGAGGTCCTGGCGATGGTCCCGTATCGAGCACGACTGGGTGGTGCATCCGGGGGTATCCGCCTCCGGATAGAAGTAGACGAGCAGCTTGCCCCCGCGGAAGTCCTGGAGCCGAACTCGGTTGCCGTGTTGGTCCAGAAGCTCGAACGGCGGTGCGGTATCACCTGCCGCGAGCCTGGTCATGCCGCCACTGTAGCCGCCGGGAGCCGAAACGTGTGCCTGATGAGGGACACACGGGAATGCTCTAGGTCAAATGCCCCGGGATTCCCTATCTGGTGGGGGATTCCGATACCGTCCGATCGGGCTATCGTTGTTCAGTCGCGCACCTCCCATACTCGGCTACAGCACTATGGTCTCCTATACCGACCAACAGCGATTCGTCCTCGCCGTCGGCGATGCGGTCGATACCGTCGCAGAAGACTCGGCCGTCGTCGTCATCGATCGGCTCGATCGCGTCGTCCTGATCGAGACGAGCTACGGCAATGCCGTCCAGATCCGGCACACGCCGGGGGTGACCATCCACATCTTCGAGCGTGAGGCCGAGGCCCGGCGCGCGTTCGGACTGTTTCAGCACTAGAGCTCTCTCAAAGGGACCGAGCCAAGACCCGAGCGCACGCCAGGTCCCATTCGATATCGTCGGATCCGAAGGTCTCGAGACTCCAAAGCACGTCGTCGACCGATCGAAGGAGCGCCCACGCGCGCACCCGCTCTGGAGCCACGTCGAGCTCTGTCCCAAGCCGATGGACGAGCTGATCGATGACCGTCCGATCCAGCCCTTCCGGCACAACGGTTCGAAGGAAGTGGCCGGTGTCGAAGGCCGGTTCGCCGGCGAGTGGCTTGGGGTCGATCAGAAGCCAGGGCTCGCGCCGGGCCGCCAGGATGTTCCAGAGGTGGTAGTCGCGGTTCGCCAGGACCGGGTCCACGGTAGAGCTCGCGAATTCGGCGCACAAGCCCTCCGCCGTTCGAAGCAGGGCGATCTCGAAGGGCATGCCCAATCGGTCGAAACGCTCGGGTAGTTCGATGACCCATCGCTGCGCAAGTCCTCGAACGGAGGGAAACGGGTGAGGCTCGGGAACCGGTCGCCACAGCCGCCGGAGTAGCCGGCACGCGATCGAGATCGCCTCGTCCCGATCTGGATGATCCCCGAGGAAGGTGCCCGGTTCGATCCGCTCCAGAAGGAGCGCGCCTCGCTCGGGCTCGGAGTCCAACAATCGCACCGCACCGTCCCCATCCCACAGCGCAAGGGCGTCCGCTTCATGGCGAGTCTCATCATCGATGAAGCTCACCTTCAGCACGACACGAGTCCCATCCACGCGCTCGGCCGGGACGACAAGGCCCACGCAGCCGCCCTCGAACGGTTGGCCCATGGTCAGCTCCCACCGCGCCCGAAGCTCCTGGACCACACCCGGGAGCGCCTCCAACCAGGCCCTCCCGGCTTCTCCGTTGGCCGCGAGGTTCATACGAACCACCTCGTCTGGAATCACGAGATCGGTCATATTCGCCCTGAAGCGCACGCTACCTCGTATCGCAGCGCGCGGCCGCGTGTGGGTGTGTATCAGAGGCCGAGGGCCGCCACAGTGGGAAGGCAATCGGGCCGTTCAAGCTCGGCCTGGAAGAACCCGAGGCTTCGTTGGTGAGGTGGCTCATCCTGGTCGTACCGGCGGCCGCGCTGGCTGGTGTTTGGTGGGGTCGACGAGCGGGCATCGATCGTCAGCGGCACCTGATGTTCCTGTGCCGCCGTGCCGGCCTCGAATTCGCTCCGCTCGACCCGTCCCCGGATACCGCCTGGTTGCCGTTCCCGATGTTCGGGCATCCGCGGCACGGGACCGAGAACGTCGTATGGGATCGCGGTGGGGATGGGGGGGTTCGCGCGTTCGACTTCTGGTACCAGGATTCCGGCGATGAGCCCGCGCTGGGCCCTCGTCGAGGGTTCACGTGCGCCACGGTGCGGCTGTGGTCCACCTGCCCTCGGCTGCAGGTGGCTCCCCGGGACATGGTCGACGACGTGGCCGGTATCCTCGGTGGGCAGGAGGTTCGGCTCGAGCTCAAGGAGTTCGACCGCCGGTTCCGCGTGGAGAGCGAGGATGCCCGGTTCGCCGTCGCATTCCTGGACCAGCGGATGATGGAGGCCCTGCTCGGGCTACCGGGGAACGTGACGGTGGACGTGAACGAGGACGTGCTCCTGCTGTGGGCCCCGAAGCTGCCCGCCGAGCAAGTTCTGTTGTTGTTCGACGCCGCGACGGCGATCAGGCGACGGATCCCGCGCGTCGTCGCGAGCCTGTTCCCCTCGCGTCCGACGCGCGGACCCCGGGAGCATCGGTGGCTTCAGGGACGGTGGAGCCCGGAGTCCACTGGCGAAGCGTGATCTGTCGCGTCCAGCGCGATGCCCCGCGGGGGTGAGACGATGAGCAGATGCCGCGAATCCTCGTCGCGACCGCAGAGGGGCTCCACGAGCTTGGCGACGGGGCAGTCCTAGACCGTGTTCATCATGCCGGTCGAGTCGTGACCACGGTCGCCCAGGGTCAGAAGGAATTCTGGACGGTCCTCGACGGATCCGAGGTCTGGCACACGGCCGACCTCGATCGGTGGACGCATCTCGCCGACATGGCGAACCTCCGCGTCACATGCATCGCCGCGATGGATGAGGACGTGCTCGTGGGTTCATCGCAGGCCCGGTTGTTCCGCGTCGTGGGGGAGGGCCTCGAGCCGGTCTCGGCCTTCGACCGTGCCGAGGGACGGTCCACGTGGTACACGCCGTGGGGCGGTCCGCCCGACACGCGGTCGATCTCGGAGTGGGACGAGGCGGTCTACGTGAACGTGCACGTTGGTGGCATCTTGCGCACCGAGGACCGAGGCGAGACCTGGACGGCGACGATCGACATCGACGCCGACGTACACCAGGTGACGACCGCGGAGGGGCTGGTGCTGGCGGCGTCTGCACGCGGCCTGGCGATGAGCAGCGACCGCGGTAGCGCCTGGACGTTCCGGAGCGATGGCCTGGAGGCCCCGTATTCCCGTGCGGTCACCGTATGCGGCGACGCGGTGCTCGTCTCCACCTCCAGGGGCCCTCGAGGTGGCCATGCGGCCGTCTACCGTGGAGCTCTCGCCGGCGGGGGCCTGGAGCGATGCCGCACCGGTCTGCCCGACTGGTTCGACGACAACATCGACAGCTACTGTCTGGATGCCCATCCCGATCGGCCGTTCGTGGCGTTCGGGACCTCAGACGGCCGGGTGTTCGCATCCGAGGATGCCGGCCGCAGCTGGGCCGAGTTCGCCTCGGGACTCCCATCAGTGCGGCGCGTCCTGGTGCTGGACTGACGGCTCGGGCTTGATCCGTCGGCCCGCTAAGGACCCAGCAGGTATAGGCGGAAGGTGTCGTGCTCGATCGGGAGTGCCTGGAATCGCGTGAACCCGGCCTTCCGGGCGTAGCCCTCCAGCACCGATGGGCGCATCACCGTGCCGGTGCCCGCCGAAGGCTGCTCGTACATGCCCGTCGGCAGGCAGTCGAAGATGCTCCAGCCGTAGAAATATGCCTCCAGTTCGTCGGGCTCGCCAGTGAAGCGTTCCCTGGTGCGTTCGTCCACGATCAGCATCGAGCCGTCGTCGGCGAGCGCCCGACGAACCGCGCCGAGGACTTCGACCGGTCGGGCCATGTCGTGGATGCACTCGAATGCGGTGGCGACGTCGAACGGACCCGCGGTGGTGACTTCCGCGGCGTCCGCAGGATGAAACCGCACCCGGTCCGCCACGCCCTCCACCGCCGCGTTCTTCCGCGCCAACTCGATGGAGACGTCGTCAGGATCGAAGCCGTCCACCGTGACCTGCGGATACGCCTTCGCCATGGCGATGGATGACCAGCCGGTTCCGCAGCCGACGTCGACCACGCGAGCCGGAGGCTCGGCGCTCAGTCGCTCGTGCATCCGCGGGATGTTCGGGAGCCAATCGATCGGGAGCGTCGTGAGGAAGACGGGCCGATTGCCGAGGCCCTGCCCCTGGACGTTGTCCCGGCCGTACGCCTCGTACGATACGCCCCCTCCCGACCGAAAGGCCTCGACCACGCTCTCGAACGCGTTCGGGATGGTGAGCAGCTGCCAGACCGAGGCGCCCATGTAGGAAAGGGAATCGCCGTCCAGCAGGACCTCGGCGTGGCCCGACGGGAGCGAGAACGTTGGGTCCTCCGCCTCGACGTCGGCCCGCAAGATGCCCACGGTCGCCTGCTGCTCGAGCCACTCCCGCGCGTACCGCTCTGCGATCCCCGCCCGCGAGGCCAGCTCATGCGAGGACACCGGGCCCTCCGCGAGGACTTCGTAGAGCCCGAGGCGCTGGCCGAGACGGATCGATAGCAGGTCGAAGTAGCCGAGCGCGGAACGAAAGAGCCGCTCCGCGAAGGCATCCCGCTCGTCTCGACGCTCCTGCATGGTGGTCGGGAGCCTATCGACTGTGCGCGGGCCTCGCCATCGGCTCAATCACCGCACGACAGAACGCCGGGGCTACGCTGAGAAAGTGCGGACACTCCTGATCGCCGTGGGGATCGCGGCCTGTGTGTGGGTGGTGTCGATCATCCTGCTCCTGGTGATCGGACGGCGGACCGCGGCCGGGCAGCTGGTAACGCTCCTGCCGAACCTCGTTGGGCTGTTCCGCGGCCTGCTCCGAGACCCTCGGGTTCCTAGGGGCTCGAAGGTCATGGTGGGGTTCGCGATCGCCTGGTTCGTATCGCCGATCGATGTCGTCCCGGAGTTCGTCCCCGTCTTCGGGCCGCTGGACGACGTGGTGGTGGCCGCCCTCGTGCTGCGTCACGTGCTTCGGAAGGCCGGTCGAGACGTGATCGCGGAGCACTGGTCGGGCGACCAGGCGACGCTCGGCGTCTTGCTGCGCGTCGCCGGCGCGCGCTGAGCCATCATCAACTCCTCGTCGTGAGCGGGGCCACTGATTCCTTCGAGTCGGAGGACCCGGTCAGAGATACGGGTTGCACGCAAGCCGATCCGCGACGCATAGTGAACTCCCAGGACCGAGGAGGATCGCATCGACCCGGCGGTACGGGGATGGCCCTTCACTCCGATGCCCCCTGGCGCTCGGATCTCGGCCGAAGAGCGGGCGCGACGTGAACTGGCCTTGACCGAGGCTCCCCTGTTCGCGAACCTGCCGAAGCGACATCTCCGTTCGATCGCCAAGGTGACCGGAGTGCGGGAGTACGAGAAGGGTGCTTCGGTCATCCGGGAGGGCGACCCGGGCTCGGCGTTCTACGTCCTGCTGGATGGCCGCGCCAGGGTCGTTCGGAGAGGGCGAACGGTGACGCATCTCTCGCCGGGGGACTTCTTCGGCGAGATCTCGTTACTGGATGCCGGATCGCGAACGGCCAGCGTGCTCGCGGAGTCGCCCGTTCGATGTCTCACGCTGGACAAGAAGGACTTCGCGAAGATCCTTGCCAGCGAGCCCGTTCTGGCCACCAGGGTCTTGCGCGAACTCGCCGCGCGTTTGCGTCGTAGCGAGCATTCAGCTCTCAGCTGAGCCCCGCCCCGCGAGCGTGATCAGAAGGCGTTGCTGCAGTTTTCGCAGCGAAAGGCGCCCGTGGGTCCGTGTGCGCTGTGACCGCCGCAGCGGGGGCACCGTCGACAAGGGCCTCCGGTTCCTCCACACGGCACCGGCTCCGTCGTGGTGCCGGGCTCGTCCCACGTCGTCGAGCCCTCGGCCGGCCGCGGAAGCTGGATGGACAATAGGTACATCGGCTGCGATCCGGAGAGGAACCCGTGAGGATGGCGCTCGGCTCGGCCCACCACCATCCCCGGGCCGAGCCCGAGAGGTTCGTCCGTACCGAACCGAGCCTCCCCATGACCGCTCAGCACCATCACCCACTCCTCCGAGTCAGGGTGGGTGTGCGCGTACGCGATCTGATCGGGCGCGAATCCCTGGATCGACAGGTAGTAGTCCCCTCCCGTCGAGATCGGCACGCGACGAAACCCTGACGGACAGAGCTCCACGAGATCCTGGGGGGTGGCCCGGAACACACCGAGGTTGTCGAGGACCTCGGCCAGATCGCCGATCGAGTGGTGGCCCACGGCCGGCACCTTAGGTGGGAGGAAGCGGGAGCCGCAACTCGACGTTCAGCCGGCTTCTTGCCGGCTGCGCGGAGTGAACTCGTCGCAGGTACCCGAAGCCTGGATGACGCCACGCACGAGCCTGCATCCACCGAGGGCTAGCGGCGGAAACATGTACTTGCAGGCATCGCACCGAACCTCGGGCTTCGGGGCGGGTCGGTAGTTCGCCGCCCTCTTGGACAGACCCCAGACCTTGGCTGCCATGTCATCGACATCTTCCGGCACTCCGCCTTCAGGAGCAAACCCAGCGGACCATTGCCCGGCACCCCAGATGCCCGGCGTTCGTGGGAACCGAACGCGATTTGCGCTCGATCCCGGGCCCACCTAGTCTCATGCGTCCAGACGCCGTCCGGCCCCCCGCGATCGAGGCGTCGCTGGGACGGGTCGTGAGGGAAGAGGAGGAAAGCAGATGACCTCATCCCGCACCGCTCATCCGACGTTCACGACCCGATCCGTTCTCGCGTTCGTGACGGTGGCGACGCTCGTTGTCGCCCTCGCCCCGCCCGCCACGGGAGCCCCAGGCGAGGCTACGAACCTCGGATTCTGCGGCGGCGACGACTGGGAGCCGGAGATCGCGGCCCATGCCGGGCACGTGTACGTCGGGATCGCCCACTTCCCCGGTGACCCGTCCTGCGACCCGGCATCCGGCGGCCCGCGGGAGATCTACGTCCGGTCGTCAGCAGACGGCGGTCTTACCTTCGGCCCGCTCCTTGCGCTGCCGCGGCTCGGGTACCCCAACGTCGTGGACGTCGTGGTGGCCGTGGACGACGTCACGGAAGACGTGTACGTGAGCTTCCTCGCGTACGGGCTCACGGGCGACGTCGACGTCCTGGTCGCCAAGTCGAGCGACTTCGGCACAACCTGGACGACGACAAAGATCAACGGCCCGCTGTGCACTGCTTGCGACCACCCGTGGCTTGTGGCGCACGACGACAACGTCTACGTGATGTACGCGTCGGGCAAGGACCATTTCCTCTCGCGATCCGACGACGGCGGCGCGACGTGGACCGAGAGCCTCGTGCTCGAGGACACGCACGTGGCGTTCCCGGAGGGGGCCGTCCTCGACGCGGCCGGGAACGCCTGGTTCGCGTGGGGCGACTGCTTTGGAAGCTGCACGGGCAAGACCGCGGCGATCTACCAGGTGTCGAGGACCGCGGCGGCGACCTCGGAGACGGCGTTCGCTCGAGTGGCGGAGGGACCCGCCGGACCGCACTGCCCACCATCCGTCTCGTGTGGGTTCGCGTACTGGGGCCCCCAGGACGACATCGCGATCGACGGAGCGGGCAACCTTTACCTTGTCTGGCAGGACAACCTGCCGAGAAAGCCGGGCCGTCCTCCGATCGTGCAGCTCTCGAGCTGCTCCGCGGGCACGGACTGCACATCGTCCACGAACTGGAGCTACGTGGGCCGCGTGGACGACAAGATGGCGTCCGGATGCGCAGGCGGTGCCTGCTACGCCCTGTATCCGCGGATCGAGGGAGGCGCGGGGGGGAAGATCAGTGTTATCTGGATGGACGACCGCTTGGGCGCTCCCCTCGACCACAACAACGGCTGGAACGTGTGGTACCGCACGTCGTCCAACGGAGGCCTGTCGTGGACCGGATCGAGCGTCCGAGTCTCGCAGTTCGACCCGGCACGGTCCGAGTCGCATGAGAACGGGTTCGAGTTCCCCTACGGCGACTACCAGGGGATCGATCTGCTCGGGAACCAGGCCGTCATGGTCTGGGGCGAGGGCCACAACTACGTGGGCGGCCCCTCCAACCCGGGCCACGTGATCTACCGATCGATGCCCACGTAACGCCGGCCCCGGCGACTTGGGGCGCCGTCGCCGGGATCAATTCCCGCAGGTGCAGGCGCCGCAGCCGCAGCCACCGCTCGATGCGCTCTGGGCGGGCTCGGTGTTCGCGCCCGCCGCCGTGCCGAATGAGAACCGCCGTCGCAGGCGCTCGCTCCCGCAGTTCGGGCACGCCAGCTCGACCTGGACCGGCGAGCCCATCGGGCGGCGATCCTCGAACCGGCGCTCGCAGCTCAGGCAGATGTACTCGTAGGTCGCCATGGCCCAAAGGATAGCTCGTGCCGCCGGGGGGCATCGGGGGAACCCGGTCGAGGGTACCCCGGCTACTTCCCATTGGCCGAGAAATGCTGGTAGTCCTGAACGCTCCAGGCGCCGCCCCACTCCCACCCGATCCGGCGGAACGCGCGCCAGACGACGTCGCCCTTGAAGATCATGCCCCGGCGCTCCCTCGAGCGGTCGGCGTATGGCTCGCCATTCGGCGGTGAGACGTACGAGCCGTCCACGTACGGGTTCTCGACGGGGTTGATGTCGATCGCGCGCCCGTAGGCGTGCTGCGACCACGTCGTGGTGCCGGCGACGTAGCGGCAGTTGAACGCGGAGGTGTTGTCGTGTCGCATCGACTTTTGGTCGTCGGCACCGTAGCGGTCGACGAGCCGGACCCGCCGGATCGGGAAACGGGCGCGGTAGATGCGTCGGAAGACGGTGACCATCTCCTGGGCCCATCCTCGGTGGACGACGAGGCGACCATGGTGGGCTTCACGATCGAACCCCCAGTACGTGACCCGCACGAGGCGGAGGTCCCTGAGAGCGACTGGGCAGCCACGGTGCCACGAGCTCCCGATCAGGAGCTGGCGGGTCTGGCGATCCAGGCGGGAGACGGTGGCCAGGTAGGGGGGCTGCTCCACGGCGAGGCCCGGGGACGACATGAGGAGCAAGCCGAAACTCAAGACAAGGGTGACGCACGCTCGGTTCCGCTTCACGCGATCATTGTCCACACGTGAGGCAACAAGTGCAGCAACAGCGCCGAGCCTGTTCGCCCGTGCGGATCTCAACCCACCCGGTGGCGGGCGCCAGGTGAGCGAGTGCAGTGAGGGCCCGCACCTCCCTGGCGACGGAAGCAGCGCCAGCAGGAAGGATCGTGGCGACCGGCCGACCGTGCCCCAGGCCGCCGCCGATGCGTAACCGGACGGCGACGTGCGCGAGGAGGTACAGGCAACCCCCGCCGCACAAACCAAGTGTCGGGATGTCGTAGCACTCCGTCGACGTCGGCGAGCGTGGTCTTCAACCCCAACGTGAACAGGGTGATGCCCGCGACCATTGGCAGATGCAGGTAGGAGTGGGCGTCGCGCGCGAGGGTCGCGCGTGCCACCCCCGTGGCCTCGGCCAGCCTGGCCTGCGCGACGAAGGCGACCCAGTCGAAGTACGACCACCACAGGGCAGCGACGACGGTGATCCCCAGCAGGGCGCCACGATCAGGCCGGCATCGAGCGGCACCCGCGGGGCTCGGCTTGGCCCTGGCGAAGCGGATCGTGGAGGAACCTGGGGGCGGATCAGCGTCGTGAGCACGCCCGCGGTAGGGTCGCCATTTCGCCGTGATGGTGCCTCTGGGAGACGGGCATGTCTGCAAGTCCGGATGCCCGGCCGAAGTTTCGGGGTCGGGTCACCGGACCAGCTCCCGGTGTCGAGAGGCTCTGTGTGAGCGTGCGACGATGGCGGCGGCGACACCTGACTACGATGTCGTCGTGCCCAGGACCTACTCCCCCGTCGAGGTGGCCGCCGAGGCCGGGTGCCCAGAGGATCGGGTCGAGTGGCTGGCAGCGATCGGACTGATCGCGCCAAATGAGCAGGGCACGTTGACGTACGGCGCCGTGCTCGCCGTCAAGATGGCGTCGGCGTTGCTCGATTCCGGTCTCGCCCCAGAGACAATCGAGCACGCCGCAGCCGAAGGACTCCTCTCGTTCCAACGAACGGATGAGTACCTGCCCTACGAGCCCGGTACCCGCTCGAAGCGCACGTTCGCGGAGTACCTCGCGAGCGTCGGCCAGAGGGCCGAGCTGCTGCCCGCCGTCTATGAGGTGCTCGGCCTCCCGAAGCCCGACCCATCCAAGCCGATCCATACGGACGAGGAGACGATGTTGGAGCGGTTCCTCGTCGCGTGGGCGACCACGCCCGACGAGGATTCAGTGATCCGGGCCGCCCGGCTAATGGCGCAGGGAGTGCGGGCAGCGATGCTCGGCTGGATGGAGCTGCTCGACGAGCAACTGGCGGAGCCCGCCCGCGAGCGCTTGCTGCGCGGCGAGCTGGAGCAGTTCCCCGACGACGTGCGCGTCGCCTTCATGAAGGCGACCCACCTCGTACCGGAGATGTTTGTGTGGCTCAGCGCGCGCTATCTGGAGCACCGCAGTGTGACGCGGATCGTCGACGGGTTCGAGCGGTTCCTCGCCTCGCGCGGAATGGCGCCAATCCCCGATCCGCCAAGTCCGCCCGCGATCGTCTTCGTCGACCTCTCGGGCTTCACGGGATTCACGCGCGAGCGCGGCGATGAGTCCGCCGCTGTCACCGCGGCCTCGCTCCAGCGTAACGCCGATGCCACGGCGACCCGCCACGGCGGCCGGCTCGTGAAGCTCTTGGGGGATGGCGCGATGCTCCACCTGACCGACCCCACGGACGGCCTCGATGCCGCGCTCGACCTCGTGCGAACGATGAGCGGCGAGGGCGTGCCCTCACCGCACGCCGGCGTGCACGCAGGACCCATCATCGAGAGGGACCTCGACGTCTTCGGTCAGACCGTGAACCTGGCATCCCGGGTCGCCGACGTGGCCGGTCCCGGCGAGGTCCTCGCGACCGAGGCTGTCGCCAACGCCGCACGCGACAAGGGATTCCGGTTCGAACGGATCCAGGACGTGAAACTGAAGGGGTATCCCGAACCGGTCGGGCTCTTCCGCGTGACGCGGGACGGCTCGGCCTCGTCGCCCGGCTCCTGACGCCGAGGTGGCAGCCTGGGCCCGTGGAGGACGACGAGCTCATCGCGAAGCGGACAAGGGCTCGAAGGCTCGGTCTCGAGACATCGCGTAACAGTCGTGTCCCGTTGCCCGCGCGCACGATGATATGGTGGATCGGCCAACGGATCCGAGTACGGAACGCGGACCGAGTGGCGTGATCCGCTCCGCCTGGGGGCATCCTGACACCATGGGGAAGATCCGGGACTACCGGTTCGGTCACGTTGTGGTCGAAGGGCAGCAGGAGACGCGCGACTTGATCGTGTTGCCCAAGCGCGTCGTTCGGGATTGGTGGCGTCGTGAGGGGCACGCGCTGGTGCTCGAGGATCTCGAAGACGTGCTGGAGGATCTTCCCGACCGGCTGATCGTCGGCATGGGGGCGTCGTCGCAGATGCGCCCCGACCCGGCCATGCTGGAGCGTCTCAACGAGCGGGGCATCGAGGTCGAGTGCCTCCCAACAGATCGCGCAGTGATCAGATTCGGCGAGCTCGACCCAGCGCGGACGGCCGCGGCGTTGCACCTTACCTGCTGAACGTCGCGCTTGGTCGGCGCCAATTGGAGCATCCTGATACACATGGACGGGTTCGATCTTGTCCGGACCTGGTTGCCGGGACCGGGGCCCGGTCGGCGGGGCGACCCGGGGCTTTTCCCACCGGGCACGGTGGCGAGACGGGTGAACGCCGAGACGGCCCTCCTCCTCGGGGGCGGCCGGGCGCTGCTGCTTCAACTCGCCCATCCTTTGGTGTCGGCGGGAGTCGCCGACCACAGCGACCTTAGGCGAGACGCCTTCGGTCGCCTGGCGAACACCCTGGACCTCACGCTCACCGTGGCCTTCGGTGACGAGGACCAACGGCGGGCGGCGCTCGCGTGGGTCGCGGATACCCACCGCCGAGTGACCGGGATGCGCGGCGATCGCCCCTACCGAGCGCTCGATCCCGAGCTGCTCATGTGGGTCCACGCCACGCTCGTCGACACCGCTCTCGTCACCTACCAACGGTTCGTCGGATCGATCGGTACCGTCGCGCGAGACCGCTACCACGAGGAGATGAAGCGCCAGGCGGTGGCATTTGGCGTACCGATGGACCGGGTGCCCCGATCGTTCGAGGACTTCCGCGGATATATAGACGGGATGGTGGAGACGCTGGAGGTCACCGATGAAGCCCGCGCGCTCTCCCGCGAGGTGCTGCGACCGCCCTCGCCCAGCGTGCTCCGTCCTCTCGTCGATGTGATGCGGTTCCTGACGGTCGGGCTCCTCCCCGAGCGAGTCCGCGCCGGATACGGCCTGACCTGGGGACCCCAGCGCGATCGGGTTTTCGCCGCGCTCGCCAGCGCGCTCCGCGGGGGGGTCGTGCCCTTGCTGCCCGATGCCCTGCGGCGTTGGCCGCACGCGCGCGACGCGGACCGCCGACTGGCAAGTTAGTCGCCTTTGCCCATGGCCCTCCGCGGCCCCACGTGCTCGGTGAGCGAGGTGGCGGCGGATCGGTTCCGGCGTACGGGCCTGTGCGCCTGCCGCAGGTCGACCTGCGCGGAATGGTCAGTCTGCCCAGCGAGGTCGAACCCTTCGAACGCCTGCGGCATAGTAAGGACGTGGATGCCGAGAAACCGGCTGCTCCAACCATCGGTCTGCGTCACGATGATCGCCCGAAGGGAACGCGCGTCTGCAGAGCTCGCCACTTCCCATCCCCGTCAGCCGCGCGAACCCGTGCCAGCCGGTTCGATTCCTGCTCGGGGATCCAACCCCTTGTGACTCAGAAGGTTTCCCACAGTCCGACCACGTTGCCCTCGGTGTCTTTGAAGTACGCGAAGGCCCCCATGTCGGGGATCTCGGTTCTGGGCTGGACGACGCTGCCCCCGTCGGCCTCGATCTTCTTCAGCGCATCGTCGATCGCGGCGACACCGATCGTGATGACCGGTGCGGGAGTGTCCGGGCTCCGCTGCATCAGGCCGCCGTTGATCGCCCCCGGCTCGGTAGGGATCCGGTTCTGCTCGTCGATGGGTGTCGTGGTCACGGTCGTGTAGATGTTCCCGCCGCCCATATCCATGTCGTCCAGCTGCCAATCGAAGATGGAGCGGTAGAACTCCTTCGCCCGTGCCGCGTCGTCCACCGGGATCTCGAAGTGCACCACCTTGTCCATGCGTCGGCCTCCTTCCAGCGAACCACCGATCGATCAACCGAGCGTACAACGGAACGTCCGTTCATGCTTGCGGGAACGTGCGTCTTGAACGTGTCCTGGCGCACGAGGCGATCAGGAACCCGGCGGGAACGTGGATACGTTCGAGATATCGATCGAAGCATCGGCGTCCCCGCTCCGACGCGCCGGGGGGCGCACGGTGCCGACTCGTTCGCGGTGACACGAGAAACCCGTCGCCGGTCGCCCCTGCGGGCAGTCAGACGAGGGTGGCTCGACGGGGACGGTGCGGGATCCGCTTTCGGGATGTGGTGCCCGGACACTTCGAGTCGCGCACGAGGTACCCGCTCTCTCACTGAGCGGACCCAGGCGCGGTTCAGGGCTACGGTGAGGACCAAGTCCGCGAAGGGGGGCTGAGGATGGCAACGTACGTCCTGATCCACGGCGCCGGCGACGTCGGCTGGTATTGGCACCTGGTGGAGGCCCCGCTGCGTGAACGCGGCCACGATGTCGTGGCGCCGGATCTCCCGTGTGACGACGACTCGGCTGGGCTGTCCGAGCACGCGGAGACAGTCCTCGACGCGATCGACGGCCGGAGCGATCTGGTGGTGGTCGCCCAATCGCTCGGCGGATTCACGGCCCCGCTCGTCTGCGATCGCGTGAGGGTGAACCTGCTCGTCCTAGTCGCCCCGATGATCCCCATGCCAGGAGAGGCGCCGGCGGACTACTGGACGAACACGAGATACGAGGAGGAGGTGCGTGAGCGGTACGACGACGAGATCGCTCTCTTCTACCAGGACGTTCCGCCCCAGCTGGCTTCCGAGGCGTTGGAGCGGGGAAGAGAGCAATCGGAAGTTCGGATGCATGAGCCGTTGCCGCTTGAGGCGTGGCCCGACGTGCCCACCCGAGTACTGCTCTGTCGAGACGACCGCTTGTTCCCGGCCTCCTTCCTTCGCCGCGTCGCCCAGGAGCGCCTGGACATCACACCGGATGAGATCGACGGCGGACACACCCCCGCCCTGAGCCGCCCGAAGGAGTTGACGGACCGCCTCGAGGCGTTCGCGGCTCAACTGAGCGTGGGCTAGCTGGTCAGTCCTTGCCTGACCCGGCTCCTACCCAGGCGTCCGACCATCGGTCAGGTGGCCCGGGTATCCAGATCCCTAGCCGTCCCCGCCAGTCTCGTAGCATCGCTCCTGTGCGCTCGGGTCTCTTCTTGCCGCCCTTCGATGAGCTGGCCGACCCCGGGATCGTCGCCCGGCTGTCCGCCGAGGCGGAGGAGACCGGCTGGCACGGGGTCTTCGTGTGGGACCACGTGCGATGGCGGGAGCCGGTCGTCGACGTGGCCGACGCGTGGGTCACGCTGGCGGCGATCGCGACCTCCACCCGGCGCATCCGGCTCGGCCCGATGGTCACGCCGCTTGCCCGACGACGCCCCGTCAAGGTTGCCAGGGAAACCGCGACGCTCGATCGGCTGAGCCAGGGCCGACTCACCCTCGGGGTCGGCCTCGGTAGCGACCGCTTCGGGAACGAGTACTCGATGACCGGCGAAGAGCTCGACGACAGGCGACGCGCTCGGATGCTCGACGAGTCCCTCGAGATCCTGGTAGCTGCGTGGTCGGGTGAGCCTGTGCGCCACCGGGGCGAGCACTACACGGTCAACGGCATGCGGTTCCTCCCCCGGCCGGTTCAGCGACCGGGAGTGCCGGTGTGGGTCGCTGGGTACTCCGGCAAGGCGAAGCCACTTCGCCGCGCGGCCCGGCACGAGGGGTTCTTCCCGGTCAACCTCGAACATCCGGACCAGCTCGCCGAGATCGTCGCCCACCTCGCCATGCTCCGCACGGAGATCGGGCGGGACGCTGCAGAGCCCTACGACGTCGTCGCCGCCCTCCCGCCCGGCACTGACCCGGCGCCGTACGCCGAGGCGGGTGCCACATGGTGGATGGTGGAGTTCCCATCGGAGGCGGCATCGGTCGACCAGGTGCGCGGTGTGATCCGCGACGGCCCCGCGGCATCGCCGTCGCCTATTCGGAATGGCCGTCCGCGAGGATGATGCCGAGGAGTCCACCGACCCGCGGCTCGGTTGCCAGCCACCAGGTTGACGCGAGGATGACGAGAAAGCGAGGAGCCTGTGATTGGACCTCATCGCTGTACCGGCCGCAGAATTACTCGGAACACGACACCGACTTAGTACACAAGTCGAGTACTGGGAGAAGGAGTCTGGGATGCAGGGGAGGAAGCTCACCTTTTCGATCGCGGCGGTCTCATTGGTCGGTTCTTTGAACGTCTCCTCGAGCGGGTCATCGGCCACACAGCTCGCAGCGGCCAGTACTGGAATTTGGATGGAGCGAGGGAGCGCCGAATCAGAGACTGCGGCGGACGTCCGGCCGAACGGCAAGATCGCCTTCATTCGGAACCGGGGAGGCGCCGTCGACGTGTTCGTGGTGAACCCCTCTGGGATGACCCCGATCAACCTCACGCGCTCGCGGGCAAACGAGCTCTACGTCGACTGGTCGCCGAACGGCAGGCACCTGGTCTTCACGCGGTTCGGAAAAGGGGCCGGCAACCTCTTTCGGATCTCGAGAAGCGGGACCGGGCTTCGGCGGCTCACCTCTGGGTCGCCCAGCGACGAAGTGCCCCGGTGGTCGCCGGACGGCTCTGCCATCGCCTTCGATCGGACCGTCGACGACGGTCAGGCGGATGTCTTCATCGTCGATGCGCGGGGGACGACTGTTACCAGGCTCACGGACAACGAGCTCGCCGATCACGTGGGCGGCTGGTCTCCGGACGGAACGAAGCTCGCCATCTACCGCGGCGTGCTCGACACCGAGCAATTCGATATCTGGGTGGTGAACACCGACGGCAGTGGGGAGGTGCAGCTCACGGACGACCCCGGAGACGAGTTCTCCCCTCTGTTCTCGCCAGACGGCGCCAGGATCGCCTTCATGCGCCGGCTGGAGGATCAGTGGGACATCTTCATGATGAACGCCGATGGGACCGATGTCACGCGGCTGACCGATGACCCGCTCGACGATGCGTTCCCGCAGTGGTCCCCACAGGGGGACCGCATCCTGTTCTCGCGCGGAAGGCTCGAGGGCGCCCCACGGCTGGACGTCGTCGTGATGAACGCCGAGGGTTCCCAGGAGCGGGCTCTCATCGATCATCCGGCCGACGACTTCTCCCCGACGTGGTCGCCGGACGGGAGGTGGGTGACCTTCGTGAGCGACCGCAGCTCGAACTGGGAGCTCTACGTGATCGGGTCGGAGGGCGAGAGGCTAAACCGGATCACGCGGACGCGCGCCTTGGAATTCGATCCCTCGTGGGGATCCCGACCGTGAGCCACCGGCGACAGGGGGTCGTATCTGCGGCCGTTAGTACAGCCGTCTCGGCCGACCGAAGCAGCCACCTGTGGCCAATGCTGGGGTCAGTGAACCGAACGGTCTGCTCGGGCCTGAAAACCGAGTAGACCCCCGCACCGATCATCCCGACGCCGACCACGACGTAGCGAAACGATGCGGAACGTCTGTTGCGCATCAGCCATCACTGAAGGTGAAAATGGTTCCGTCCTTTCGATGGGGGTCCGAATCCGCGGACCGGCGCGATCCGGGATCGTCTTCGCGAAGGATTCGAAAGACGCCAGCAGTGTTGAGACCGATTGTTGTGGGTTGACCCCGAGGGAACGATAGGACCGGAGGTTCCGCCTCGTTAGGGGGGTTCATTCGGCGGTTGGCCCCTGGGACGGCGCATGCGCCCCGGATAGCCGAATCGAGTCGCGTCGATCACAGGAAGCCCGCGCTCTTTCGCTAGCTCTCGAAGGAATGCGTCCTCCTTGAGCTCGAACCGGACCCACTCGCCGTCACCGGCCACGAACACGACCGACAGAGGGTGCATGACCGTTCGCGGTTCGACGTACGCCTCGACGGCCGTCCGCGTATCGAGGAATCCTCGCATCGCCTCGCGATCCTCGGCTGGGCCGGGCACATTCTTCCACTTGCGGTAGAGCTGGCCCGTCACCGGCTCCCAGTCGTAGCGGCGGCGTGGAGGCCTCATCCAACGGGCGCGCTTGCGGTCACGAGCAGGCATTGGGGGAGCCTCGGCGATCTGCCGCGCCCGCGCGCGGGAGAGGATGAGCCCGATTACGAGGAGGACCAGGATGAACCCGGCGAGCCCAAACCCGACGACGAGCATCGGAGCGAGCCTAACGAGCCCTCTTACGGGCACGCAAGCCGACAACCAGCGTGACGGCGTGTGCCGGACGGCCGGCCCTCCGGTCAGTGCGGGCGAGCTCGATCACTGGGCGGCGAGGACGGCAGGACGCTCTTCATGGTGGTGGCGAAGTGGTTCGGTCCGGACAGGATCGACGAGCTGCTGCGGGCGAAGACGGGTCAGGTCTTGACTGCCCGTGTCGACGTGCCGCACGCGGGTTGGCCATGAGAGCTCTCACCCCCCGGACTGGCTGGGCGCAGCCGCTGGCGGCCACGCGGCTCCCGAGCGGCCCCGCTTACCTAGCTCCGGCGAGTGGGTCTACTGGGCCGGCATCGGCGACGCGAGCTGGAAGAAGTTGCCGTCCGGGTCCTCGAACGTCGCCAGCCACATCTCCGCCCCGTCGCCCGGCTGGTAGGGCTCGTGCTCCACCCTGGCACCCAGGGCCTTGATCCGTTCGAACTCGTCCAGCACCTCTGAGGTCTCGAAGTTCACGATGATCCGCCCCGGCATCTCGTTGCGGCCTTTCACCTCCGAGTGCGGCCCGATCATCAGCGTGGCGCTCCCGGCCTGCCAGCCGACGTACCCGCTGTCCTGCCAGCCCGGCTCTCCCAGCACCTTTGTGTAGAAGGCGCTCAGCGCCTGGGGGTCCTCCGAGCAGATCATGACCGTGTTTAGGTTCAACATGAGATTCCCCCTTCTCCGGCCGGCCCGAGTCAACCCTTCCACCATAGGCCTCACCCCCACCTTATCGGGCAGCGAACCTCGATCGTCTCGCCGCTGATCCTGGCCTCGTACGCCCAGCCCCTCACTCGTGGTGATCGACGGAAGCCCCATTCCGCGGTCGAGCAGACCAGGAGGAGCAGGACACTGCCTCACCGCGGGATCTCTGGACGAGCGCGGACTCAGGATGGGGCGACTGCCGAGGCATCGGACCTATGGAGAGCATCGGCGAACGATGCAGCGAATCGCTCGAGCAGGCCATCGTCGGCCCCTGCATTGTGCGGATTGAGTTCGGCGAGCGTGATCGCGACCAGACCTGGTGCGGAGCATAGGATTCTGAACGCGGCGAGCATCTCGTCGAGCTTGAGCCCTGCATTGCGCGAAGGGTGCTCGGTGAGCGGGGCGTCGGTGAAATCGACGACGTCCACATCGAGATGGATGACACAGCGTGCGGAGCGCTCGGCGAGGAGCTCGAGCGCTCGGCCGGCGGCACCCTCTGGATCGCTCCGGACCTCCTCCAAGGCCACGCGGACGAGGCTCAGCCGCTCGAGCTGGCGCCTCTCGAATCCGGTCGAGTAGTGTCGGTCGTGCGCGAACAGCACGATCTGGTCCGGGTTGAGCAGGGGCACGCTCCCGGGAGCACCGACCAACGATGGCTCCGCTCCCTCGAATGCGAGCATGGGGCCAGCCCCATCCAATCGAGCGCGCCGTCGTTCGCGCTCGCCGCTGTGTTCAAGTCGGAATGCAGATCGAAGTAAAGAAGTGCGACCCGCCCCATCGCTCGCTGCACGCCTGCGACCGTTCCGATCCCCACCGTGCAGTCGCCGCCCAGCAGGAGAACCACCCGGTCGGGCTCCGTGAGCGCATCGGCCACGCGACTCGCCGTCGTCTGCACGGTCTCGACGACCGCGTCTAGGTTCTGCGCTCTCGGATTGCCTCGGTCGGGGCTCCACGGGACGACCGATGAGTCTCCGAGGTCGGTCACCTCGAACCCGGCTCGGTCGAGCTGCTGGATGAGCCCGGCAGCCCGAAGCGCCTGGGGGGCCTGCTCCTGACCGACACCACAGGCGCCGGCGACCGAGGGCGAGCCGAGGACCGCCATGCGCCGCATCATGGCTCATCACCCTACCCGGAGCACGCGTCACGGTGCTCATCGGCCGATGCCCGACCGGTGGGACAAACCGCCGTCCGCTCGATCGGGGCAGCACGTGAACGAGTTCTGTTCCAGTGTCGGACGCCCAGCCGGGTGCAGACCAGATTTCTTAGCACCTCTCTCTGTTGGTTTCCGGCTCGCGTCAAACGTGTGGTGGCGCGGGCCGAGGCGCTGCAACTACGCTTTGGTCTCGCGTGTAGGCGCGACGTCACGCGCGATGCACCGAGGGGAGGAGACAGCATGAAGGCGATCGTCCAGGATCGGTACGGCTCAGCCGACGTCCTGAAGCTCGAGGACATCGACACGCCGGTCGCGCGTGGCGGAGACGTCCTGATCCGCGTCGGCGCGGCAAGCGCGTTCATCGGCGACTGGCACATCATGACCGGCACGCCCTACGCGATCCGCCTGGTGTCGGGGATGCGAGCACCCAAGCAGCGGGTCCGCGGTCAAGACGTCGCGGGGTACGTCGAAGCGGTCGGCGACGACGACACCCAGTTCCGCGAGGGAGAGGAGGTGTTCGGCGTGGCCGATGGAGCGTTCGCCGAGTACGCGACCGCGCGGCCCGACAAGCTCGCGCCCAAGCCGACGAACCTGAGCTTCGAGGAGGCGGCGACGGTGCCGACGACCGGCTGCACCGCGCTCCAGGGCCTCCGCGACGTGGGCAGGGTCCAGAGGGAACAGCGCGTGTTGGTGATCGGGGCGGCCGGCGGCGTGGGGTCATTCGCCGTGCAGATCGCGAAGGCGTTCGGCGCCCACGTCACGGGCGTGTCCAGCACCTCGAAGATCGATCTTGTACGGTCGATCGGAGCGGACGAGGTCATCGACTACACCCGTGAAGACATCGCCGACGGGACGCGCCGCTACGACGTCATCTTCGACACGGCGGGTAACCGTGAGGCGTCATCCCTCCGGCGTGCCCTTACCCCGAAGGGGACGCTCGTCCTCGCAGGCGGCGAAGGCGGCGGACGATGGCTCGGGATGGGTCGCGTGATGCGGGCGAAGGCGATCTCGCCGTTCGTCGGGCAGAAGATGACGAACTTCCTGGGGCGACCGAAGGCTGAGGACCTGCTCGTGCTCAAGGAACTGATCGAGGCCGGCAAGGTCACGCCCGTGATCGGTGCGAGATATCCGCTAAGCGACGTACCGGACGCCATCCGCGAGTTGGGGACTGGGCACGGGCGGGGCAAGGTCGTCATCAACGTGTGAGGTGCCAACCATGGCCGAGATCACTGAATCTGGCCGCAACTGGGGCGCAGACCAGCTTTCTATGAGCCCAATTCCCGCCCGAAGCGCTGGGCTGGCTTCGCAACGTCGACGCGGTCTCGCCGCGCCAGAGGTCGACCGCGCACCGGGCCGCATCAAGCAGCGGGGCCGTGTCCACCTCGGCTCGATCCCGCGGAACGCTTAGTTTCAGCTACGGAGGAGTCCGTGCATCACCGTCGGCATTAGGCTCATCCTTCGAACCCCTGGGCGTCAATGAGGCCTGTGGAGACCTGTGATCACCTCCAGACCCGAGGCCACGTTGCGCAGCTGGGCCTGGCTCAACTTCCCGGTGAAGTGCTCGCGGATCCCCCGAAGATGAGACTTGGCCGCCCGGCGCAGAACGTGGCGTCCCTCATCGGTGAGACGCGCCAGCATCACTCGAGCATCTTCCTCGACTCGATCTCGCCGAACCATTCCAGACTTGACGAGCCGGTCGACCACCCGGGTGAGCCCGCTCGGGGACATCATCACCCGTTCGGCGAGGTCGGTCATGCGAAGCGTTCGATCCGGGGCTCGTGCCAGACGAAGCAGGACGTCGTAGTCGGCCAGCGAGATCCCGTGCTCGGATCGGAGCTCGGCGTCGAGCGTTCGGGTCACCTGCTGGTGCGCGTGCAGGAGGGCCTGCCAGGCTCGCAGCTCCGTCTCGCTGAGATCTGTTTGCATCGCGGCTGAGTGTAGGCGGCCGATACTTGCGGGTTGAAGCATCTTGTCGTCCCCGCAATATACTTCGCACAGCAAAGGTTGTCAGGCGAAGAAGCTGCACCCCGTGGGGAGGCGGGATCAATGGTGATGACCGGCGCCACCTCTCCGGTCTTGATCGCTTTCGGGGTCGGGATCGCACTCGCGGCCGCTCCGGGACCAGTACAAGCCGTGCTGTTCGCCGAGTCAATGCGAGGAGGGTTTGCCACGGGACTGCGGGCCTTGGCGGGAGTCCACGTCGCCTTCGGTCTCCTACTGCTGGCCTTGGCCTTGGGACTGTCGGCGGCGGCGCCACATGGCTTGGCCCTTCGAATCCTCAAGGTGGCAGGTGGTCTCCTGCTCCTGTGGCTCGCTATCGACGGGATTCGCTCCAGCGGCCCGTCTGGCCAGACGGCGAACGCGAGGCGAAGGCTCCCGCCGACCCTCCGGGGCGCGCTCGCCATCATCCTCAACCCAGGAGGGTGGCTGTTCCTTGGCGCGGTGGCGTCGCCGCTGCTCGCGTCCGCCGCCCAGCGTGGGGGAACGGGGATCGCAGTGGTCGCGGCAGCGGCACTCGTCGTCGGCGCCGCGCTCGGAGACCTGGGGGTCGTAGTGATGGGTGGCTTGGGCGTGCGCCGGGCCGGGGAACGGTTGGGCCGCTACATCCAGCTGATCCTAGTGGCGGCGCTCGCGGGAATCGGGCTTTGGCTTCTTCTGAGCGGGATGCTGTGAGTTGGAGGCGGGATGAGCAAACTGCTGTTCGGAATCGACGTCTCGACATCGGCGGCTCCCGGCGCCGACCCGGTGGCCGAGGCCCGCAAGGCCGAGGAGCTGGGCTTCGATTTCGTTTCGGCCAACGATCATCCGTGCGGCACCAAGCCCACCCATGAGCTGTGGACCATGCTCGCCTGGTTGGCGGCCGGTACCTCGCGGGTCCGGGTTGCGCCCCGGGTACTGGGGATCCCCTACCGTCCCCCGGCCGTGGTGGCCAAGATGGCCGAGACCCTAGACCGATTGTCCGGGGGGCGGCTGATCCTTGGCCTCGGCGGCGGCGCATCTGATGACGAGTTCCGCGCTTTCGGCCTCGGCGTCTCGACGCCGAGAGAGAAGATCGATGGCCTGGAGGAGGCCGTGCACGTCATCCGGGGACTGTGGTCCGAGAAGAACTACACGTACGAGGGCCGGAGGTATCGGACCGAAAGGGCAAATCTCGAGCCGAAGCCTGGACACCACATTCCCATCTGGCTGGGGACGTTTGGCCGCCGAGGCCTGGCTGTTACGGGGCGGCTCGCGAACGGCTGGATCCCGTCGCTTGAGCTCGCACCGCCCGACCGAGCGCGCCTCATGCGGGAGCACATGCTTGGTGCAGCGCGAGAGGCAGGGCGCGAACCTGAGGACGTCATGTGCTGCTACAACTTGGAGATCCGTGTGGGCGAGGCTGACCTGGGGCCTCACGTGGTGACAGGCTCTTCGGACCAGGTGGCCGAGCGGCTCGGCAGCTTCGTCGAGCTAGGTTTCACGGCTTTCAACTTCATCCCGGTCGGTCCCGGCGAGGATGAACAGTGGCAGCGCCTGGCAGGAGAGGTTATCCCGGCGGTCCGGGGGGGCACGTAACGTTGTTCTGCCTCGTGGGGTCCGGTTGAAGGAACATTCGAGGAGGGGGCCGGTGGAACTCAGATGGCCAACGTGGATCGGCGTCGTCGTGGATGACCTGGAGAAGCAACGACGGTTCTATCGGGACACGCTGGGCTTCCGCGAGACCGGAAGCTCCGAGGGGTGGGTGCACCTGGAGTGCTCAGGCGGCGGCCTGTTCGAGCTGGTTCAGCGCGACCCGTCGCCGCAGTACGAGGCCAAGCGCTACCAGGTCGGGTTCACCGTCCAGGACCTCCAGGCGACGCGGGAGGAACTCATCCGTCGAGGTGTCGAGCCGATCTCTGAGATCGAGGGGCAGGAGTCGGGGTCCAGCAACATGTGGTGCTACTTCCGCGATGCCGAAGAAAATGTCTTCGAGATCACGCAGTGGCTCCAAGCTTAGGAGCTGACCTCGAATAAGGACAGGGCACCCCTTTCGTCCCAGGGTGAACGCAGTGGTTACTGGTTCAGCCGGCGTCGCGACCGAAGGCGCGCGGCGATGCGTTCATCGATCTCGTCGTCGCCCTCGCCTCTGCGCTCGAGTGGCATCGACTAGACGTGACCCATGGACGGGACCGCTCGGTGGACACGGCAATACAGCTGGGGTGCCCAGTGGCTGAGCGCGGTGTGCCCGCCGCGAGCGTCAGGGAAGATTGGATCGCGAGTCCCGTACAACCTCGGGTAGGGTGGCCAGACTCTCGAGCACCAGATCTGGTGGGATCACTGCTTGCTCGAGATCTGCTCGACTCGTGGTTCCCGTGAGCACCAGGACAGCGGCAATGCCGGCACGCTTGGCGCCCTCGATGTCGGCGATCAGATGATCCCCGACGACGGCAACACGCTCACAACCGGCTAGGGCCTCCCGCGCGATCTCGAACATCATCGGCTCGGGCTTGCCGACGACCACCGCGTGCGCTCCGCCCGCTGTCTCCACGGCGGCGACGATCGAGCCGGTCCCTGGCTTAGGTCCGGCCGGAGTTGGGAAGATGGCGTCCCGTCCGGTGGCGAAGAGACGCGCCCCGTTCCGGATTGCTGCCGTCGCCGCGCTGAGCTCTCGGTAGTCGAAGGCCTCGTGACCACCGACCACCACGACCTGAGCCTGGATTGCGTCGTCTTCCGCTACGAGCTCGAACCCAACGTTTTCGATCTCGTCATGGAGGGCAGATGGACCGATGACCAAAGCCCGTCGACTGGCCAGGCCCTTCAGCGCGCCCACGACGCGCGCCGTCGCGGCGGCCGATGTCATGATGTCAGCCTCCGTGCTCGGGATTCCCATGTCGGTGAGCCGGGTGGCGAACGCTCTTCGCGAGCTCGCGGGCTCATTGGTCAAGAACACGACTCGTATCCCTTTTGCCCGGATGGCGGCGATCGCGTCGGCGGCACCATCGATGGGCTCCTGGCCTCGCCAGACGACGCCGTCCAGATCGACGATGAGCCCGTCGCAGTCGAGTAGCCCACCCTCCAGAATCGGGACTGTCTCCGATGCCGCGTCTCCGGATCGCGATCGATTGCCGTCATGGCCGTGGAGGATGGTCGCCAGCATGGACGAATAGTCTCGGCCAGCCCAGCCGGCATCTTCCGAATCGGCGAGCCATGACTGCGCGGCCCTTAGGAGCCGAACGTCGACCCCAGCCTTCTCAGCTGCCTTGATGATGAGCCCGGCGTCCTTGAGAGCGAGCGCGAGCGTGTAGCGGGAGGGATAGTCGTCCGTCTCGATCGCCGGGCGACGACGCTCCGCCTGCGAGGCGAGGGGTGTCGCGGCCAGCACCTCGAAGGCCGCGTCGCGAGCGAGCCCCAGTCCGTCAGCGAGGGCAAGTGCCTCACCGAGCGTCCCCAGCACACCGAAGAGGGTCGAGTTGGCGACGAGCTTCGCGGCAGCACCGGCGCCAAGCGGCCCGACATGCATGGGAATACCGAATGTTGAGAGCAACGGCATCCAGAGCTGAACCAGGGGATTGGGGCCGCCCACGAAGACCCGAAGGGTGCCAGCCTCCGCCTCGGAGATGCTGCCGAGCACCGGCGCGTCGAGGAGGCCGACACCATCTGGCATGAGCGAGGCAAGCTGGGACACCGCCGCTGGTCCGACCGTCGACATCTCGATGAGCGTCGTTGAGCCGCCGATGCTCCCAGCGAGGCCGTCTCGGCCTGCTATGACCGCTAGCAAGGCAGGCAGGTCCGTCACCATGGTGATGACGACCTCCGACTGGCCCGCTGCATCCGCGGGTGTGGCGGCAAGCATCGCTCCCGCATCCAGGAGCTCCTTGGCCTTGGCGCGTGTGCGATTCCACACGGTGACGTCGTGCCCCGCATCGAGGAGCCGGCGCGCCAGGCGACTGCCCATCGCGCCCAGGCCAATGAACGCGACCCGAGTCATGGCCCGATCACCATGACGAACGTCTGCTTAGTCGTGCGAGGACCCGCTGAGCGCGCCGCGGCAGAGCCATCGGATCAACGTCGCGCTCGATATCACCATGCATATCAGCATGCATATCAGCGAGTCGCGACTCGGCATCCGGATCGATCCTCCGGCGGTCCTCAGCAGCGACAGGGTCGCCAGAGGCGTGTGAGCGCGGTTCGCCGCGGCGCCCCAGCTCCCTGTATTCGGCAGCCACTGGGGAAGGGCCGAGGGGCGTCCGTCCGGTCAGCGAGTCAGGAGTTCCTCCGCTTCGTGCTGGCGCAAACATCAGTTCGTAAAATACTGAATGGAAGGCAAGTAGACGAGCTAAGGGATGCACCGCCGAATAGTGCTTGCCGTGGGCCTGACGTGGTGGGTGGAGAAGTTCGGGTGGTCCAAGGACTCGCTCGACGAGATGCGCAGCCGCATCATGCAGGATCCACCCTCGGTGACACAAGGGCCAATACCACGCGTGCCACGGGCGATGGAGGCTTGCGGTCGGAGGTGATGTCGGATGAGCGATGGCAAAGACGCAGCAACTCACGATCCATACGTGCTGCCGGAAGGGTTGCCCGTCCCCGTTGATGATGGGGCCGCCGATCATCTCCAAGGGATGCGGATACCGGATGTCGTACTCCCTTCATCAGTGGGAGATGTTGCTCTTGCTGATCTGGCAGCTGAGCGCTTCGTCCTCTACGTTTACCCGCAGACGGGTCCACCGGACAAGCCCGTCCCAACGGGTTGGGACGAAGTCCCCGGGGCCCGCGGTTGCACACCGCAGTCCTGCAGCTTTCGAGACCATGCGGACGAGTTGGCAGCATTCGGTGCGCGCGTCGCTGGCGTCTCTTCGCAGCCGGTGGCGGAACAGCAGGAATTCGCCGCGCGGACCAGGATGCCCTTCCCCATAATCAGTGATCAGCAGTTCATACTCGCCGCGACGTTGTCGTTCCCGACATTCGAGTTCAACGGGGGCAGGTTCTACAAGCGATTGACGCTCATTGCCGAGCAGGGAATCATCGCGAAGGTCTTCTATCCGGTGTTTCCGCCGGATCGGAACGCGATCGAGGTGCTCAACTGGCTGACCCATCACCGGAGCCGCGAGCCTGGTTGACCCCAGTTCCGAACTTTCCGAAGGCTAAGAACCCATGAGGCGGGGAGAGCGTCTTCAACACCATGCCGGACATCGGCTTGTCCATGGATGTGGCTGATCGAGCCCAGAGACGCAGGACGATTGGGCGCAGGCAGCCCGGCAGGCCGAGCGAGGGCCCGACAGCTCAATGTCACGATCACGTTCCCCTTCGTATGCCCTTCGTCGACGTTCCGGGCGCCTAGACCTTCTGCCCAATTGCCGATAGGAGCGATCGATCACGGGCTTCAGCTCACCGCTTCGACCTGCTGCTTGAGATGGCTCCCCTCTGCGCCTTGGAACCGGCTGCTAAGACTCTGGCTCGATAAGGAATGGCAACGTGATGGACGAAGAGCACTCGGGATCGGACGCGGGCGCGTCTGACATGGACTAAGACGCTGAACTGGGGCTGCTCAACGAGGGGTTGCGCCGCGCCTACGGCATCGAACGCCACGACTTCGTCCTCGACATCGGATGCGGGGCCGGTCAGACGACCCGTGAGGCGGCACGCATGGCCGCCGATGGCGGTGCTCTGGGTGTGGACCTGTCCGCGGAGGCGATCGCCCGCGCCCGCGAACTCGCTCAGGCGGAAGGAGTCCGCAACGCGACGTTCGAGCAAGCCGACGCGCAGGTCCATCCGTTCCTCTCGGGCCGTTTCGAACTCGCCATCAGCAGGTTCGGGACGATGTTCTTCCGTGACCCCGTTGCCGCGTTCGCCAACATCGGACGGGCGCTGCGGCCCGCCGGCCGACTGATGATGATGGTCTGGCAGGGACACGAGCAGAACGAATGGTCTCTGGCGATCGAGGAAGCCCTGGGAGGTTCCATAGACGCGCCAGCCTCGGAGGCACCCGATCCGTTTTCACTGGCCGATCCGCCGAAGGTCGAAGGGATCCTCGATGCGGCGGGCTTCACGGATGTCAACTTCACCGACGTCCACCGACCCATCTACTACGGTCGGGACGTCGCGGCCGCGCTCGAGTGGGTCCGCGGCTTCACGTGCACGACGGAGGTGCTTGGGCGTTTGGGCACCGCATCGGCGGAGCGGGCGCTCGGGCGCCTCCGAGGGACGCTCGCAGCGCACGCGAGCAGGGACGGCGTCTGGTTCGACTCGCGCGCCTGGATCGTAAAGGCGCGTCGCTGAACGGGATGTTGGGGACGAACACCAGCAGGTCGGCCGCTCGCGTGGCCGAACCGATGAGTCCATGGCGTCCACGGCGTCCACGGCGTCGTTCCATGCAAGGAAGGCGTCCGGAAGAGAGACGGGAACACACAAGGAGGCCTCGGGATGAGCACATTCGTCCTGATCCACGGCGCCGGCGACGTCGGCTGGTATTGGTACCTCGTTGAGGCCTCGCTCCGCGAGCGGGGCCACGACGTCGTGGCGCCGGATCTCCCCTGCGACGACGACGCCGCCGGGCTCCCCGAGTACACGGACGCCGTGGTCGACGCGATCGGTGGCCGGATCGATCTCGTCGTTGTGGCCCAGTCGCTGGGCGGCTTCACGGCCCCGCTCGTTTGCGAACGGGTGCCGGTGAAGCTCCTGGTCCTGGTCGCGCCGATGATTCCGGCGCCGGAAGAGGCGCCGGCCGACTACTGGGCGAACATGAGGCACGAGGAGGAGGTGCAGGAGCGGTACGAGGACGACATCGCCCTCTTCTATCAGGACGTTCCGCCGGAGCTCGCGTCTGAGGCGTTGAAGCGGAGCCGGAGGCAGTCCGAGGCCCGGATGGGGGAGCCATCGCCTCTTGCGGCGTGGCCCGAGGTCCCCACGCGGGTGCTGTTCTGCCGCGACGACCGCCTGTTCCCCGCCGCGTTCGTCCGCCGCGTGGCGCGAGAGCGCCTGGGGATCACTCCCGACGAGATCGATGGCGGGCATACCCCGGCCCTCAGCCGCCCGAAGGAGCTGGCCGAGCGCCTCGACGCGTCCCCGGCCGAGGCAAGCGTGAATGCCTGCTGACACCATGTTCTTCGTGGACATCTGCGCGTAAAAACTCACCTACAATCGCTGCGGTATGCGGAAGGGTCTAGACCCGGACGACCTCGACGGGCTGCTCGAGCGACCGCTCGTCGCGGTCCTCGCGACCTACCGGCTGAGCGGCGACGTGCTCCTTTCGCCAGTCTGGCACCGCTGGCGCGACGGCGGCTTCGAAGTGGTGACGCGCGGAGACGACGTGAAGGTGCGGCACCTGCGGAATGATTCTCGGGCGACGATGCTCGTCTACGAGCATGAGCCGCCGTATCGCGGGATCGAGTTGAAGGGCCGAGCCGTACTCGGCCCGGCCGAGCGCGACCTCGTGCGAGAGATCGCTGTGCGGTACCTCGGCGCCGAGGAGGGCGAGGCGTACGTTGCGAGCGCCGGGGACGACACGTTGATCCGGCTCGAGCCCGGCCACGTCCGCGCGTGGGACTTCGCCGACGACCTCTAACGGAGCGACGTGCCGCAGCAACCCTGCATGCTGCCAGATCGGCTACGCGTGTGGGCGTTGCGTGAAGGCCGGGCCTCGGCGGCGTGGACGGACCGAGAGTCCGGTTCCTGCGGGGGAGGTGGCGCCTGAGCCGTTCGAGCTCACGCCCGCTGAACTCGGACCGATCGGTGATCGGTTCAACCCCTGATCGCCCTCACCCGGCGCCGGTGAAGTCCTGGGGTCACAGACGACCAGGACCGTCTGCGTGCAGGCCGATCCGGGCTTCCTTGGGATTCCCCTGCCCCCTCCCGTGTCTCGCCCATGCGCCACCACCTTTCCAGGTCCTGAGGTGGCAGCGTGCGGGTGCCGGATCGGGGCCGAGCCTCTAAGACCGTCCTGCCCGGGACCTCGACGCCAGCGTCGGACGTGGGTTGACCCCTTCGACCTGGGCGTTCGCGGCATGGGCCGTACCTACGAACCAATTCAGGGTTGTACTTGCGCCCCCGCATGAATCGAACCTGCGACTCGCGGTTTAGGAATTCGATTCGGCCCTATCCACTGACCTGCGAGGACGGCTCGAATTGGTGCTTTGACCAGAGCGTTTCGCCTCTTCAGCGCCTCCTTGCTACGCGACGTTTCCCGGCCTTTCGCGGGACCACCGCGGGACCACCGCGGGACCACCGCGGGATGACCGCGGGGCGATTCTGTTCCTCAGAGGGGACCACTTCTCGCGGAACTGAGTGAGATTCGCCGGGCCTAAGGAGCGCCGAGCTATCGTGGACCCGATCCCACCCGTGACGCCTCGCATCATCCCGTTCCTTTCGAAGTCGCGTGGTACTCCTCCGCTGTGCTCTAGGCTCCGGCGCGGCCTCTCCGACACGCTTCGCCGAATCCGCCGTGCCTCCTACAAGGGGCCTCGATGGACGAAAGGCTCAAGTCAAGAAGCCTCGGGTGCTACCCGGTGGCGCCAGTCCTGACCTGCTCTGCATTGTCTTGCCGATTTCGGACGTTCCGGGATTCGCACTCCCGGCTCGGTGGGTACCTTGCCCAGGGAGGCTTTCCTTGGTCCAGTACGAGGTCACCGCGAAGCAGGGAGATCGAGTCACCATCCGACTCGCTGGCCAGATGGCTGGCGAGCGCTCCGTCGAGGAGTTCAAGGAAGCCCTGGAGGAGCATTACGTCGACGACGGGGTGAAGCAGATGCGCGTCGACGTCTCTGAGGTCGAACTCATTACCTTGGATGGCCTCGGCGTCCTGATCGTACTGTGGAAGGAGTCCAAGGCCCGAGGGAAGCGTTTCGTGGTCGAGGACGCTACGGGCCAGGTACGAGAAAAGCTGAAGGTGACTGGAACGCTTGGTCTGCTCGAATCCGAAACTCGTAGCCTCCCTGTAGCGGGCCCCATGCGTCGGGCACTCGAACGGGCGGTGACTTCGAATCGTTGATCTGCGGCAGGATGCGCCAACAACAGGGACCGAACCACAGGTCACCGGGGCGACCGTCCGAATGGTGGGGCGAGCCCTCTTCGGGAGGAAAGTGACCGTCCTTCCGCAACACGGGCATGCCTTCCCGCCCATCGCTCTTGGGGTACGCCGAATGGCCCGAGGGAACCTGCTGAGAGCCTCGGAGCGGCGAGATTCACGTCAGATCTTGCTCAGCAGAGAAGTGGTCTCCGACCACAAACCCATCCGTCGTGATTTCGAACTCTCGGATCTGAGGGTCGTGTGCGCTCGCTCTGGTCTTCATCACTGTCACCCCGCGCCTCACGCGAGACTCGCCCCGAAGGAACTGCAGAAGAACCACGTTGTCGGAGACGTGAGAGATCCCATATTCGGACAGACGCGTAACACCGAAGAGTTCGCCGACCTCCTGGGTCATGATCACGCTGATCCCTTGGCGGGAGCAGCGCTGAAGCAGGGAGTAGATGTACTCTCTGAACCGAGTCTCATCGGTGGACGTCGCTCTCAGATCTCCCAGGCTGTCGATCATGATGCGGCGGGCACCCGTCGATTCGACCGTCTCCAAGAGTTCATGTACCCACTCATCCAAGTACAGGTCGACTGGCGCGCGATACATGAGTTCCACGCCCTGGTCGCCGAGGGACCAACCGAATCCATTGACGATCCGCTCGAGTTGGGCCGCGTTCTCCTGAAGCGTTGCAATGACACCGGGTTCGCCATTCCGGGCGCCATCGAAGATAAAGTGCAGGCCCATGAGGGTCTTGCCCGATCCTGACGGGCCGGCCACGAGGGTCGAGGCTCCGGGCCAGTACCCGCGCCCCAGCATCTGGTCCAGGATCGGGATCCCCGAAGAGATCTTGGTGTCGGCGAGCTCGTACCGCCCCCTATCGGCCGGATCGGCCAACCGGGGGAAGACTTCGACCCCGTCGTGGGAGAGCCGGTAGGCATGCCTGCCCGAGAGAAAGTCGCTTCCGCGGAGCTTGAGGACCTGAAGAACGCGCATCTCGCGATCCCCCGTTCGCTCCATGGAGAGCCACAGGATCGAGTCCGCCACGGCGAACTCGGCGGACCCGGCAATCTCGTCATAGTCGTACTCGCCCACCCAGAACGAAGTCGCCGGGAACACGGAAAGCAGGCCGGCGAGGTCGTGGAGAAACCGACGGAAGTCCTCGTCCCGCTGCGCATAGGGATGCAATGCCTTGAAGCTGTCGATAGTGATCATTCCTGGGCGTCGTTCCTTGAGGAGTCCGTTGATCCTGTCGAGGACACCCGAAAGGCCCTTGTCGTTCAGGACCCTTCCGAGGTCCTCATAGAAGACCGCTGTTCCGACGGCCCCTCGATGGAAGAAGCTGAGCGTCTGACCGTACCTCAGGATCTTCTCGAGCGGCTCCGATACGGTGGAGAGATATATCGCCGGGCGGTCCTGCGTGGCGTTGTGAAACGCGTATTGCTGGGCCAGGATGGTCTTTCCCGACCCAGGAAGTCCAATGAAGAGGTTGATCCCGTTGCTGGGCAACCCCCCACCCAGGATCGTATTCAGGCGCTCTGAGCCGCTGGACACCCGGTCACTCACGGCGAAGGCACCCTCGTTCGCAGGAATGCGCTATCCCCCAGCAGGTCCTTCACCGTCGACACCAGCTGCAAGGGATCGAGAGGTTTCTGGAGAAAGGCGTCAGCGCCGTATTCCAGCGCCTCCTCGCGCGATTCCAGTGGTGATATCGCTAGAACGAGCGCTCCCCGATCCCGAAGATTTCGGCAAAGACCCGGACCCGCTCCTCCCGATATCAGGAGGTCCACGACGGCGAGGTGAGGCGACCTCTCATCGAACAAGGCCTCCGCTTCCTTCGCGTCGAGCACGACGATCGTCTCGTAGCCCTCGGTACGCAGGAAGTACTCGGCGAACTCGGCCGCGTATGGATCGCGCTCGGCCAGCATGATGAGCAATCGTGTCTCCGATTCCGGGCTACCGAGGCTCCAGTCTGGACCGTGGGCCAGACGATCCGACAGGAGTCGATGCGCGTCCGCTGGTTGCAGGCCCCGCTCGATGTTTCTGAGGACGAACCGTAGCTGCTCGACTTGGTCGCGTGTGTAGAGACGGTGGCCGCCCGGGCTTCGCTCGGGCGTGACAACCGCATATCGCTCCTCCCAGCTTCGCAGGGTGGCCGTGGGGACGCCGAGCATCCTCGCCACGGCCCCGATGCTGTAGATGCCAATCCTCACGGCACGAAGGGTAGCCGACTGCACCCGGGAGTTCAACCAAACTTCCTCATAATTGTCCCAAGTCCATGCCAAACGGTCAATTTCGGATGCTGTAGGTTCCTCAAGGGTTCGACATGCCCATTGACAGGGACTGCAGAGGCCCGGTAACCTCTGCAACCATAGGGGCGCGGCCAGGAGATCGCCGATGCACGAACGCCAGGAAGGCGAAGAGCACCCGGCTGTGATCAGCTCTGTGAAGGTGGCGGATCGCTCTGAGGGATCCGCGCAACAGCCGCGTGCCACTACCGCTACAAACGAGGCGAGCTATCGAGCCCTCTTCGAGGGAGCCAGCGACGCCATCCTGCTGGCGGACGAGGATGGCCGTTACATCGATGCGAATCCGGCGGCGACTGCGCTACTCGGTTATGCACGACAGGAGTTGCTCACGATGCGCATTCCTGACGTGGTCGCGGCCCAACCGCAATGGACGGAGGAGGAATTCAGGCATTTTCTCGAACAGGGACATTGGAGGGGAGAGATCGAGCTGCGATGCAAGAACGGATCCCTGGTAGAGGTCGAGGCATCGGCAACCAGGGTTGAGATGGAATCGGGACCGGTCTATGTGTCGGCGTTATGCGACCTGACGGGTCGGAAGCGGCTCCAGGAGGAGCGCGCCGAGCTTCGCCGCGCGGAGCAGGAGGCCCGAGTTCAGGCCGAGGCCGCGCGGCAGCGGGTCCGCTTGGTCTCCGACGTAAGCGAACTCCTCGCGGTCTCGCTTGAGTACCCGGGAACGTTCGTCCGGCTCGCGGAGCTCATAGTGCGGGAAGTCGCCGACCTGTGCTTCATCGACATCGTGGGTGAGTCTGGCGCCATTGGCCGGGTAGCCGCCGTTCATGCCAGCCAGTCGAAACAAACCCTGGCGGAGCGACTTGGGCGAGAGTACCCGCCCCGGCCGCGGAGCTCGGACCCAATCGCCAAGACCGTGTTGACGGGCGAGCCGCAGCTCTCACCGGTGATGCCGGAGCGATTGCTGCGAAACACGACCCAGAACGACGAGCATCTGCGGATCGTGCGGGAGCTCGGGTTCCAGTCCTCCTTGTCCGTCCCGCTGATCGCCCGGGGCCGCACCCTCGGAGTGCTCACTCTGACCTCCACGAACCCTGATATCCGGTACGGAGAGCCGGACGTGCGCTTGGCAGAGGAGATCGCCCGGCGGGCGGCGGTCCGTATCGACAATGCTCGCCTCTATGAGGAACGGGACCACACCGCCAAGGTCTTGCAGAGAAGCCTTTTGCCTCCCGACCTCCCGGCTATGCCTCACGTCGATCTCGCAGCGCGCTACCTGCCTGTGGGCGAGGGCAACGAAGTGGGGGGAGACTTTTACGACGTCTTCGACTGCGGCGACGGTAGCTGGGCGGCCGTGGTCGGCGACGTCTGCGGAAAGGGACCGGAAGCGGCCGCGGTCATGGGGTTGGTCCGGCACACGCTTCGTGCTCTTGCCCGTTTCCAGCGCAGGCCGAGCAAGCTATTACAGGAGCTGAACCGGTCCCTCCTCGAGCAGAGCATTGACGAGCGGTTCTGCACGGTCTGCTACCTGCGCTTGCGGCCGAGCTCCGACCAGGTGCGCATCACGCTGTGTTCTGCGGGCCACCCGCTACCCCTTGTGTTGCGACACGATGGGCGTCTTATGTCGGCGGGTCAACCTGGGCACCTCCTCGGGGTGTTTCCCGAAGTATCGCTGACCGACTCTGTCATCGACCTGCGACGTGGCGATGCATTGGTGATCTACACGGACGGCGCCATCGAACAGCGCCGCGCAGAGCCCGAGGCCGGGGAAAAGAGACTGCGCGATGCCGTGGCCGCCTCACTCGGCGATGACGCTGATGCGACTGCTGCAGGGATCGAGGAGGCCCTCCGTTCAGCTCGCGGACCCTCACCCCCAGTCGATGACGTGGCGCTGTTAGTCATTCGTGCCGCGGAGGGGCGGAATTAGCTTCGGGCCGGGGCTGAGGGGCACAAACCCGCGATCATCGCCCTAGCCAACGCGTCCATAGGATCGAGCCTCATCCTCGTGGGAGGTTCCGTCCGTGCTCTTCCCGCTCGTGTACCTGTTGCTGGGACGGATGTCACGGTGTCGAGATCCCAGTCGCGACGACGCACGGGCGCGATCAGGATGGCACCATCGAAAGGCTCGGCGAGCAGGAAGTCGGAGGAGCCAGCCGGGTGGGCGGCTAGACCTCGGGCGGCGTGCGTGGGCGATGTCGTCCGGCGTGAGTTGGTCGCGTGCTGCCGAGATCGCCCACCGGTGGCCGAAGCGGTCCGCAACGACGCCGTAACGTTCGCCCCAGAACATCTATTCCACCGGGATCTCGACGGTGGAGGAACCCACTAATTGCACCCCACAAGTTCGTCGCGTCGGCCGGGCGACCCGGGCGGCCCTGATCTCGCGGCCACAGATCAAAACAGAGTGACAGATTCCCCGAGTGGGTTTGACCTGGGGCGAGGAGGTGTCCTACCGTGGGGATGCTCGGTGGAGGGAACTGAGGGCGGGGCGTAGGCAACGAACCTAGCCGATCCCTCCGAGGTTCCGGAGTAGTCGCAAGGCTACTTCGTTCGGAACTCTCCGCCGAGCATTTTTCTTTGTCCCGGGCTGGGTCCCGGCTGGAGAGAAACTGCTCATCCGTCGAGGCCCAGCGAGATCGCGCGCAGGAGACTTACCGAGAGGGCGTCGTCACCCCACGAGCGATTCGCCGGGCCGTCGAGACGAGAGCCGGGCTCGTCAGAACTGTGGGTGCATTCAAGGGGTTACGGGTCGTGGTCGACGAGTTCTCCCGCACCCAAGAGCAGTCTGAGGCGGTTTCGTTCTCCTGACCCCGCTATGATGCCGACTGGAACGTCGCCCGAACAAGCGAGCCTCATCCCCGGCAAATGAAGCCGACGCGGGCACTCATCCGGGAATCGCAACGAGTGACCTACCGTCGCCCCGCCGAGATCCGTTCCTTGAGACGGCGCGCATGGTCGGCTGAGAATGCAAAGAGGATATATCCTCCGGCGTTGCCGCCAGATCCGCCGCCGCCGTATCCGTCGCCACCGTTGTACAACGCCATATAAGCGATCACACCGATCACGGCGAGTATGACAACGCCGATCGCGATCCAGATCCAACGCGATCGCCGAGCCGGCCTCGAAGGGGCCGAAGCGATAATGGGTCGACCGGACCGATCCTCCTCACGCTCGGGTTGCTTCGGGTTGGTTGCTGCCATGTGTCTCACCTCCTGACGTCAGGGCCAACCGGGGTCATATAGTCACGTGCGTGCTGCCTAGGCATATCCGCAATTGGTTCCTGATCCCTTCCGTTCAGGGGGCTTACCCATTCGGAAGGCGAAGAACACGTGGGAGGCTTCGGCCTTCGACTCGGGGAGGTTATGATGCTCGTCAAAGCGACCACACAGGCGGCAGCGGAGTCAGGATCGTGGTCGCTCCCGTAGCTATGCCGCCTGACGTTCTGGATGGCCGCACCCGCAAGGCTCGCCCGTCGGCCCAGAGGCGACGTGCTCCCGGCAGAAATCGCTGCAGTACTCACGGTGCTGAGCTTGACAGCCACATCCCTCGTGCGCGCAGTTCTGCATCCTCACTTCCTCCTCGGGACTGAACATTCCCCCCACGGAGCGAGGAGAAACTGCCAACGCCGGAATCTCCGAGCATCTCCGGAGGCTGGCGTCCGCCGGGCGCGCCTTCTCGCCGATCGATACCTTCAGCGATGCAGAAAGGTCCACACGCCGTAGGGATCCTGGGGATTGGGCCCGAAGCTCCGCTTGCTAGCTGCGCCCGCACCGTCGTCCGCGACGTACTCGACTGCGGCGCTGTGGCCCAAGTGGTGCTGACCCGGTGCGCTCTAGCGATCGATGGCCGGGAGACGAGTCAGCGGTTCGGCTCGGCTTCGCTGATGTCGGCCAAGGCGGAGTCCGGGTCCCGCCGGATGGCCAGGTCACCGATGGAGACGATGCCGACCGGCCTACCCTGATCGATCACCGGCACCCGTCGAATGGCCTTTCCACTCATGAGGCGAACGGCGTCTCCCACCGAATCCTCCGGCGAGAGGTTGACCAATTCCCGGGTGCAGATGTCGCCGAGGGTCGTGCTTCCCGGCTCCCGGCCTTCCGCCAAGGCTCGAACCACGATGTCGCGATCCGTAACGATCCCACAGACGGTCCCTTGATCGTCCAGAACGATCACATCTCCGATGTGCGAGTCGCGCATGGCCCGCGCCGCCTCGACCACCGTGGAGTCATCCCGGAGGGAAACTGGATCGGCGGTCATCACGTCCCTGATCCTCTCGCCCATGAAATCCCCCTTGTCCAGACCGGATCTGATCACTCTCCTCGGCGGTTATTTCCCCTTCTTGTGCCCCTTTCGCTTGTGCTCCTTCATCACGGTACGGGCGGCAACTTCCTTGGCCCGCTTTCCGTACCGCCCTTCCTTTTGAGCGCTTTGCTTGATGTGTTCGTATTGACGCTGTTCCTTCTGCCCTACTCCCTGGATATGCTCCTTCTCCGGCATCGGCCTCACCTCCTTCAGCACTGCCATCACCTATCTACCCAGACCAACAAGGATGTAAAGGCCCCGGGGAGCAACAGCGGAACCCCACGAAATCGTCGAACTGGCTGAGCATCGAAAGATGCGCCTCGGGCCCGCGTGCTGGTGGCGGTCGCCGATGAGATGGCTGCTCTCGCTGGCGAGCGCGAGGCGGAGTCCGGTCTGACGATCCTGGCCGCGCATACAGCCCCTCGAGCGATCGCGTGGTCTGAGGGAATCGCCTACCTGAGCAACAGAGTCAACGTGGCTGTAAGGACCGCGAGCCCCGCGGTCTGCCATGCCACGTAGTCGCCGACGTGCCCGTCGTGGAACCCCCGCAACATCGCCATCACCGGCCGAACCCGTCGCCACGCCGACGCGCGGACCTTGCCATCAGCGCGACGCGAGGAGAGCGCGAGCAACGCCACGACCACCGCACCGGCCGACGTTACGACGCCCTCGACGACGCCGACGCCGTCCCATCCCGGAACTGTTCGAGCCGTGGCGATGGCCTGGTGGATCGAACCGCTATCCCTGCCGAGGACGGCCGCCTCATATGCGGGGCGTTGTACGAATCTGCCCGCGATCTCAGTCGCCTGGCGGGAAAGGCTCGGTGCGATACCGACCAGGAGGCCGCACACCGCCAGCGCGAACCCCGGAGCGAGCATCACCGCCGGCGTTCGCCCTCTCGGGCCTCGGGTCTCCAGCTCCCGCTCCGGCATCTCGGTCCGTAGAGGCCGTTCCTCCTCGCCCCATCCCAGGAAGATCCGACCTCCCGCCCGGAGAACGGCTCCCGCGGTGAGCGCCGTTGTGAAGATGCTCACGGCGCGCAGCCACCCAAAGCCGGAGTCGGATACGGCGCTCCCCAGGAGGGTGGCGCCCAGCGCGGTCCCGAACGGAGGCAACGCGGCCAGGGCCAGCCCCCCCACGCCGAACAGGACGCCGACTGCGGGGATCGACCGGCCTCGCCCGCGAAGCTCCGCCTCGTCCACCGACCCAAGGCGGTGGAGCACGATCCCCGCCGCCAGGAACAGGGAGGCCTTCACCATCCCGTGGCCCAGCATGTAGACCATCGCGGCGGCAAGGCCATTCGGGGTGAGCAGGCCCACCGCGACGACGATGAGTCCTACGTGCTCGATCGTAGAGAAGGCGAGGAGCCGCTTGAGGTGCCGCTGCACCAGGCTCATGGCCGCCCCCACGACCGCAGTCAGCACGCCGGCGGCGATGAGGACACCGCGGACACCGCCGGCGTTGAAGGTGAAGGCTCCGGAGAACACCGTCCAAAAGATGCGGGCCGCGCCGTACACCCCGAGCTGGACCATCGCCCCCGACAGCAGCGCGCAGACGGGCGACGGGGCGACCGCATGCGCGTCGTCGAGCCAGAAGTGGAAGGGGACCACGGCGGCCTTTGTCAGGAGACCCGCCAGCAGGAACGCAAACGCCACGGTCACGAGGGCGTCGGGGGGAGCCATGGCCAGGGCCCGCCCCGCCTGGGCCATGTTAAGGCCGCCGGTCCGTGCGTACACGAGCGCGATGCCGAGCAAGATCGTGAAGCCCGCCACTGAGTTCGTCACGGCGAAGTTGAGCGCCCCCTGGAGGGGAGCAGGGTCCTCGATCCGGTACCCCGTGAGCGCGTAGGCGGCCACGCCCATCAGCTCGAAGAACACGAAGAAGTTGAACAGGTCGCCGGTCAGGGCGAGGCCGACCATCCCCGCAAGGAACACCAGCATCAATGCGTGGTACAGGGACCCGACCGCGTCGAAGTGGCGCCACGAGAAGACCAGTGCCGCTGCGGCGAGGAGGGCCGCGAGCACGGCCATCCCGGCGCCGGCGCGATCGACGACGAAGGAGATCCCCAGGGCCAGGCCGCGACGAGGGGACCATCCGCCGAACCAGTACACGATGGTCCCACCGGCATGGAAGAGGAGCCAGCCGCAGAGGACCGTGACGGTTGCTGCGGTTGCGACCGCCACCGTGTCCACCACGCGGCGAGGGAGGACGGTGTTGCCGGCAGCCAGCGCTCCGGCCACCAACAGCGGCAGGGCGACGGCCAGGACGGCGGCCATGAGAGGTCAGCCGCGAAGCGCGCGAAGCTCGTCTGGGTCGAGCGTCCCGAAGCGTTTGTGCTCTTGTACGACCAACGCGAGGAGCAGAGCCGTGACCGTCACCCCCACGACGATGTCGGTGAGCGTCAGGGCCTGGACGACGGGATCGACGGCGGGCGTCCCCACCGGCACGTCCGCGAACACCGGCGCCGTGGCTTCGGCCCGGTATCCGATGGCCAAGAGCAGGACGTACGTGGAGGACTGGACCACCGACAGGCACACGACGAGATGGATCAGGTTCTGGCTGGTGACGATTCCGTACAGGCCGATCAGGAACAGCCACGCAGCGACCGCGAACGGCAGAAAGCTCACGCCGAGCCTCGCACCCGGAGAGCCAATGCCTGCTCGAGGAACTCGGACAGGATCAGGACGAATCCGGCGGCGACCGCGAGGCCGACGGCCAGATTGAGGACCGGCATGATCCCCGCGGAGAGCAGGTCGCCCGGATGCCCGAGCGGCAGCACGTTCTGGAGGAAGGACGCCCCCGCCAGGATCCCGAGCGCGCCGATGGTGGGGTACGCCGCGACCCCGGCTCCCTCGGCCAGGTCGAACCGGGGGATCGGGGAGACGCGACGGAACGACGCGTAGCCGAACGCCAGGAAGACCAGGCTCCACGCCGAGGAGACCGTCGCCCCACCCTGGAACCCCCCGCCTGGGGTGAGGTGTCCGTGGGACATGAGAACCAGCCCGAACAGGGCGATCAGGGGCACGAGGACGATCCCGATCGCCCGAACGGACTCGCTCGCGACGATGGACCCCGGCTCGGCCTGGAGTGAGGGGATCCGCTCTTCTTCCTGCCTAGTCCGGCGAAGCAACACGAGGATGCCGGCAACCGCCGCGAACAGGATGAACTCTTCGCCCATCGTGTCGGCGCCGCGGTAGTCGAAGACGACCGACGTGACCACGTCGGTGGCCCGCCGCTCGCGCACCTCCACCCGGTTCAGGGTCAGGCCGTATCGTGCGGAGTAATCCCCGAACCGAGGAAGGCCCGTCAGGCCCCACACCAGGATCGGGGCCAGCACCGATGCTCCCGCCAGGAAGATGGTTCGTCTGAGCCGAGGCTTCACCGGGCGCGTCCTCCGGTCTTCGCCACCGCGAGCAGGATCATCAGTGGCAACGGGACCACGCCGACGGCTAACATCGATAGCGCGACGTCGGGCGCTTGGAGCGCCAGGAACAGGATGGTCAGCAGCAGCCCGTACAAGGACGCCATGATCGCCAACCGGAAGGGATCGCGAGCGAGGACGACCCCGAGGCCGCCCGCCGCCACCATCACGAGGACCAGGGCTTGCACCGCAGTCACTTAGGACGCACCTCCCGCTCGACCACCTCGCCCACCGGCAGCGACCGGCGCACCGCGGCGACCCGAGCGATGGCATGGGTGAGGACCGGCCCGGTGAAGGCGAACACGGCCGCGATGAGGAGCGCCTTCACCCCGAACGCAGACAGGCCGTGCCCGACGACCACGGCCGCCGCGATGGCCACCGGCCCCACCACCGTCGCGGCGGAGAGGTAGTGCAGCCGCGCGAAGACTGATCCCATGGCCAGGATCCCCAGGCAGCCGATCAGCTCGGCCCCCACCCCGGCGGAGAGCAACGTCCACTCCGCGCCGGTGCGCAGGGTCATCCCCGCCGCTCCAGGAACCGCACGAAGACGAGCCCTCCGGCGAACGAGAGAATCGCCAGCAGCAGGGCGACATCGGCGTAGGGGGATCGGCCCGATCCCACCGACAGGAGGAGGATCATCGAGGCCGTGACTCCACCAGCCAGTTGGAGTCCGACCACCGAGTCGAGGACCGAGGAACGGAAGCACACGATCCCGCACGGGACCAGTCCGACGGACAGGATCAGGGCGGCGATCAGCCAGTCGTTCACGGTCGAAGGAGTTCGAGCTCAGGGACCTGGAACCGCTCTGGCACGAGCGTGTGGACGACCATCGACCGATCGTCCGGGTCGAACGCGACGACGTACGAGTTCGGGGGAAGGGAGAGGGCCAACGTGGCCAGCACTCGCCGAGCGGTGGACCGTCCGTCCGTGCCGACGGCCGAGAGGGGGATCGTGCGGAACGAACCGCGTGCTCGCCGGTTCCGGACGAGGCGGTTCCACAGGGCCCTGGTGATCGTGACGAAGTCCACGATCACGCGAAGCGGCAGGCGCCACGATTCCAACAGCCACGCGTAATCGGGCCGGATGCGGCGCTGTCGCGCGCCCCGTCGAACCGCCGCGAACACAAAGACGGAGATCGCGGCGGCGGCGGCGCTGGCCGCGATCTCCGTCGGCGCGAGCTGGCCCACCATCAGGAGCCACAGCGCCACCAAACCCAACCAGGCCAGGATGAACCGGCCGTAGCGCCCCGCGTTCATCGTCCCCGGGCTTACCCTCCTGTACCGGCGAGCAAACGAAGGGCTCCGCGGGCGCTCAGGCCGCGTATCGCTCGGCGTCCTGTCGTTTGAGCTCGAGCCCGAGTCCGGGCCGGGACGGATCGGGGACCAGGAAGCCGTGGTCGGGCTCCAGGACCCCGTCGAACAGGATCCGATCCACTCGGGCGTGGTCATGGAAGTACTCGAGGTGTCGCAGATTGGGCACCGCGGTGGCCACCGGCGCGTGGAGGGACTGAGCCGTGTGGGCCGACACCTGAAGACCGTACGCGGCCGCGACCGAGGTCGCGCGCAACCACTCCGTGATGCCGGCGCACCGCGACACGTCGACCTGAAGGACGTCGACGGCGTCGGCTCGGCACATCCGTTCGAAATACGCCAGGTCGTAGCCGTACTCGCCCGCCGCGATGTCGATGCCAGTCGATCGGCGGACGGCGCGCAGGCCGTCCAGGTCGTCGGAGGAGACCGGCTCCTCGAACCAGGTGACGCCTTCGTCGAAGAGCGGACGACACAGCCGAACGGCCTGCTTGGCGGTGAACGCGCCGTTCCCGTCGACGTAGAGCTCAGCGTCCTGGCCGATGGCTTCTCGAACCCGGGCCACTCTGTTGAGGTCCGCGCGCTCGTCGGAACCCCATCCGATGCCGATCTTCATCTTGACCCGGGAGAAGCCGTCGACCCGGACCCACGTGGCCATCTGCTCCACGAGCTCGTGTTCCGTGAAGGACGTGAACCCTCCGCTCGCGTAGACGGGCACGCGGTCACGCCGCGCGCCCAGGAGTCGGACGAGCGATTGGCCGAGAAGCTTGGACTTGAGGTCCCACAGCGCGACGTCCACGGCGGCGATGGCCATCGATGCGACCCCGGGTCGCCCGACATTGCGGATGCTTCGAACCATGACGTCCCAGGCTCTCGGAACGTCGAGCGCGTCCACGCCGACCACCTTCGGGACGAGGACGTCGCGGATCAGGGTGGCGCAGGCAGGGGTCCCGTAGGTGAAGCCGAGGCCTCGGGTTCCGTCCGCCACCGCTTCCGCCACCACCACGGTCGTGGCCTCCCAAGTCAGGGTGCCATCGGACTCGGGCGCCTCGAGCGGGACGGTGAAGGCGGAGACATCCAGGGTGGAAACCGGAGTCGTCGCCCTGGGAGGCGTGGTCACCCCTTCAACTGGTCGACCTTGTCGCGGAACAGCGTGGAGGCGATGGTCGCCCGGCGGGGCTGTCCCTTCATGAACGCATCCGCGAATCCCTTGGCCTGTTCGTACGTGACCTTGGGCGGCATTGGCGGCTCGTCCGGGTTGACCAGCACGTCGACGAGTGCTGGGCCCCGGTACTCGAGCGCCTCGCGCACCGCGACCTCCACATCGTCGGGCTTCTCCACGTGTAGCCCCATCCCACCGCACGCCGAGGCCCACGCGGCGAAGTCGGCGGGCCGCTGCCACCGCACCCCATATTCGGGGAACCCCAGCGCCATCTGCTCCCACAGGATTTGGCCGAGCTCGCCGTTGTTCGCCACGAACACCTTGATGGGTAGGCCGTGGCGCACTGCCGTCAGGAACTCGGCCATGAGCATGGCGAAGCCCCCGTCGCCGACGAACGCGATGCACTGCCGCTCGGGGTAGGCAACCTGCGCGGCGATCGTGTAGGGGAGACCCGGCGCCATCGTCGCCAGGTTGCCCGAGAGCATGAACATCCGGTCGCCTCGGATGTCGAAGTGCCGAGCGGCCCACGTGGCGATGGTCCCCGAGTCGGTCGCCAGGATGGCGTCTGGCTGCTCTGGGCAGCGTTGGTACTCATCGGGCTGCACGTCTATCGGAG
>JBIOXZ010000118.1:0-2715 GCA_044869895.1 Actinomycetota bacterium
AGCTTGAGCCCCATGCCGCCGGGCATTCCCGCGCCGAAGCCCGTGGTGCCGGAGTGGAACTGGACGGCCTTGCCCAGCGACCGGCAGAGGTCGTAGAGCGGGTAGAAGCGGTGGTCGTCCGGGAAGAAGGCCTGGGCCGTCGCCTGGAACTTCAGACCCATGAGCCCGAGCGTCGTGAGGCAGCGCTCGGCCTCGCGGAGCGCCTCGCGCCCGCGCCAGGGGTCGACCATGGCCCAGCCACCCGGAAACGTGTCGGGAAAGCGACGGACCAGATCCGCGACGTAGTCGTTGGTGAGCGGCGGCCCCCCGGAGCCGGACGCGGCGTCCCAGCCGATGATGCAGGCGCGAACGTCAGCCCGACGTAGGTCCTCGACCATCTCCGCCTCGGAGCGCACGTCCGACCGGAACTTGTAGTAGCGCTCCATCGCCTCGAGGTACGGACCCCACGCCTCGTATTGCGGGCGCGTGGACAGGTGGCAGTGGACGTCGATCGCCTTCGTCACGGGGTCAGACCCTGACTTCCACAACTGGCCAGGAGGCAGCGGGCGAACTGTTCAGAAGTGAAGGCCTGGCCCCGTCAGGCCGATTCGTCCTCGGGCAGGTCCTGGTGCGCCTGGCAGGCGGTACACACCCAGCGGCGCCAGACGTGTCGCTCCCGATCGCGCCGCAGGTACCAGGGAACCAGCGTGAGACGGCCGCAGGCCGGGCAGGGACGCCGCTCGGCGCCGGCCGGGATGGCCTGGGGGAAGTACGTGCGGCGCTCGACCGGGACGTCCGTCATCGAGCCCTCATGATCCCGGGCGTTCCGAGGTTCGTCAAGGCCGATTTGATATACTCCGGCCCGGAGGATCCGCGTGCGACAGCTCCGGATCGGCCTAGCTCAGCTCAACGTCACCGTCGGCGACGTCGAGGGCAACGCCCGCCGGGTGCTCGACGAGATCCAGCGGGCGCGCGCGCTCGGGGTCGACCTGGTCGCCTTCCCCGAGCTGTGCCTGACGGGGTACCCGCCCGAGGATCTCCTGTTCCGCCCCGCCTTCATCGAGGCGAACCTGCAGGCGCTCGACCGGGTGGCACGGGCGTCGACCGGGCTCATCGTCGTGGTGGGCTTCGTCGACCGACGGGATGACATCATGAACGCCGCCGCCGTCATCCACGACGGGACGCTGGCCGGCGTGTACCACAAGCAATACCTGCCGAACTACGGCGTGTTCGACGAGAACCGGTACTTCCAGGCCGGGGTGGAGACTCCGGTCTTCGAGCTGGGCGAGGGCGGCCCGATTCTCGCGGTGAACATCTGTGAGGACATCTGGTACCCGACCGGACCCATGACCGCGCAGACGCTTGCCGGGGCGGAGGTGGTGGTCTCGATCAACTCGTCGCCCTATCACGTCGGGAAGGTGCGCTTCCGCGAGAAGATGCTGGCCACCCGGGCGGCGGACCATGTGGGGTACCTCGCGTTCGTGAACCTGGTCGGCGGCCAGGACGAGCTGGTCTTCGACGGCCAGTCCATGGTGTTCGACCCAGCTGGTGACCGGCTGGCGCTCGGGCGGGCGTTCGAGGAGGACCTGGTGGTCGCCGACCTCGACCTCGACACGGTGTTCCGCGCGAGGCTTCGCGATTCGCGGCGGCGCAAGGAGAAGCAGGTAGCGGCCGCTCCGGTTCGACGCGTGCGTCTGGCGCCCCTGCCGGAGCCGCCGCGTCCCGCCGTGCCGGCGCGGTCCACTGCGTTCCTGGACCGGGACGCCGAGGTGTACGCGGCGCTCGTGACCGGGACGCGGGACTACGTCCGCAAGAACGGGTTCCGGCGCGTCGTCGTGGGGCTCTCGGGCGGCATCGATTCGGCGCTCACGGCGGCGATCGCCGTGGACGCGCTGGGGCGCGAAGGCGTCGTCGGGGTGTCCATGCCGTCGCCCTTCTCGTCCGCCGGGACGCGGGCCGACGCCCGGCGAGTCGCCCGGAACCTCGGCATCGAGTTCCTCACGCTGCCGATCACGCCGGCCGCCCGGGCCTTCCGGCGGGTCCTGGCGGGGGCGTTCAAGGGTCTCAATGAGGACGTGGCCGAGGAGAACATCCAAGCCCGTGTCCGCGGCACCCTCCTGATGGCGCTGTCGAACAAGTTCGGCTGGCTCGTCCTGACGACCGGCAACAAGAGCGAGACCGGCGTGGGCTACTGCACGCTCTACGGCGACATGGCCGGGGGGTTTGCGGTGATCAAGGACGTCCCGAAGACCATGGTGTACGCACTCGCCGGCTGGCGGAACGGCCAAGGCGGTCCCCCGGTGATTCCCGAGTCCGTCATCCGGCGCGCGCCGTCGGCCGAGCTGCGCCCCAACCAGACGGACCAGGACACGCTCCCGCCCTACGAGGTGCTGGACGCCATCCTGGAGGCCTACGTCGAGGAGGACCGTTCGCTGGCGGACATCGTCGCGCTCGGATACGACGAGGTGACAGTCCGGCAGGTCATCACGATGGTGGACCGGAACGAGTACAAGCGTCGCCAGGCGCCTCCCGGTGTGAAGATCACGTCCCGGGCCTTCGGTCGCGACTGGCGCTTGCCTATTTCGAATCGGTTCCGCCACCCGTAGCTCGCGGGCGACCACCCCGCCGTGCTGGCCGCAAAGTGACAGCATGGCCCTGTAAGATTGGCTCGCCCACGCTGCCCGGGGGGTCAGTCTGCCGTAGATCCTGTCTGTCGATTCATGCCAGGGATGTCAA
>JBIOXZ010000119.1:0-6059 GCA_044869895.1 Actinomycetota bacterium
CCGAGCCAGTTTCATTCGAACCTCAGGAGATCGGGCGCGACCGGGGCAAGCGCGAGCTTGGGGTCCTTGCGGTCGATCCGGTTCTGGACCGCCACGAACAGCAGGACGATCAGCGCGAGTGCCAGCGGGAAGGCGAGTTCCTTCGCCGCCTCGATGGCCAGGGACCCGATCCGCTCGAAGAACCCTTGGCGCGGGATCGTCAGCGAGGCGGCCGGAGTCAGGGAGATCGGCGCCGCGACGGGCCCGATCACCGGCCCACGGCCGAAGCTCGAGGGGCCGGCGCCGCCGCCACCGACGGTACGAGACTTCACTCCGCCCGGACCGGACGCGGTGCCGTCTCCGCCCGGCTCCTTGGCGCCGGGGCCCGAGGGTTGGGCGACCGTCGAGCCCAAGACCTCGTCGGTGGTGGGCTCCACCAGCTCGTTCGCCTGATCCGTGATGGCCGCGGCTGTCTCCTCGACGGCCGCGGTCGTTTGCTCGATGACCTCGGTGGCCTGGTCGACCACGGTCGTGGCCGTGTCCGCCACGTCCGTCGTGGTGTCCTGGACGGCCGTGACGGGATCGGCCACCGTCTCCGACAAGCAACTGAGGTCGGTCACAGGGCAGGCCATCGCCGGGACCGACATCAGGACGAATGCCGAGACCACCATCAGGCCGGCCATTCCGAGCCGAATCGCGAACCACCCTCGGACGGTGGGACGTCCCCTCCGGGAGATCTGACCCATCGAGCTCCTCCTGCTCCGTTCCTAAGTTGCTGCCCGTTCCCGGGCCGAGCCATCAGCTCCTGTATCGGCCAAGATCAACTCCCTACTTGACTTCGTGGTTCGTACGTACGGTAAAGCCTGGGGCAGGGCCAGATAGAAGCCCTGTCCGAACTGCACGCCCGCCTGCCGCAGCGTGGCCAGTTGCTCCGCGAACTCCACGCCCTCGGCCACCACTTTGGCCCCGATCTGGGACCCGAAGGCGACGAGGGCCGCGACGAGGGCTCGCCGGGTCTCGTCGACGTGGACGTCCCGGGTCAGCGTCATGTCGAGCTTGATGAAGTCGGGATGGAGCAACACGATGTGCCGGAGGCTGGCGAATCCTGCCCCGGCGTCGTCGATCGCCAGCCGGACCCCTCGCTCCCGGAAGGTGCCGAGGGCGGCCTTGAGCGCCGGATAGTCGTCGACCTTCGCGTGCTCGGTCATCTCCAGGACCAGCCGTTCCGCCGGTAGCCCGTCGAGCACCGCGTGAAGCTCGGGAGCGATGGCCATCGCAGGGGAGACGTTCAGGCTCAGGTAGGCCTCCTCGGGCAGGCGCTCCAGGTCTCGGATCGCGGTGCGAAGGCACGCCAGCTCCATCTCGAGAAGGCGTCCGACAGCGTCGGCCTCTGCCAGCCACCTGTCCGTCGAGCGATCCGGGGGAGAGGTGAACCGGGCGAGTGCCTCCAGCCCCACGACCTCGTCGTCCTTCAAGTCGAAGATGGGCTGGTAGGCCATGTACAGTTCGTCGCCGTCGCCGTCCAGCACGCGGCTGATCCGGTCCTCCAGCTCCTGCCGCCGCTGCTCGGATCCCTGGGACACCATGTGCAGCTGCTCGGCCAGCGCGTGCGCCATGTCGCCGGTGACCTGGGAGGAGAACGTCCCCTGATGGTCGAGGGACCGGTGGATGGCCTTGACGAGGGCATCGGTGGAGTCGCCCTTGACCACGTAGCCGAGCGCCCCGGCCCGCAGCATCTCGAGGACGCTGTCGATCTCCTCGTGGGCCGAGAGCGCGATGACCCTGCTGTCCGGGGACCTCCGAAGGATCTCCCGGGCCGCTCTGGGTCCTCCCCCTCCGGGCATCCGCACGTCGAGGATGGCGACGTCGGGCTGCTCTCGCGTGGCCAGCTGGATCGCCGTCTCCGCGTCCCTGGCCGAGGCCGCGACCTCGAGGTCGGACTCCGCGTCCATGAGGGCGGTCAGGACATCGAGCACGGACTGCTCGTCGTCTGCGATCAAGACCCTGATGCGATCCATGGGGTCCTCATCTCGGGGGCGATCATGCTACTCGTATCGAGGTATCGGCGGGAGACACTAGACCAGTACATAGCCCCCCGGGTTCATCTTCGGCATCCGACCTTCGGGTGATTTGGCGAGGGGCTCCCTGGCGTCGGACCTAGGTCCCCCGTCAGTCCCGGGCGGCGTGCGTCACGGGCTCCCCGATTTGGCCGATACGGAAAACCCGCAGCAGGGGCTATGGGAATCGGGAGAGCCGCCCTCGATACTTCCGTGCGGAGCGCGCGCGATCGGAGGCCTCAGTGGGAACCGTGGTGGAGATGGAGACTCGATCGGCCACGCCGTCGCCGGAATCAGAGAGCGAACCACCCGACGAGTCGTACCTCCCCAACCCGCTTCGGGTCCTCATCGCCGACGACGAGCCTGAGGTGCGGGAGATCCTGATCAGCGTGGTCGACGCGGACCCGGGCCTGGAACTGGCCGGCGTGGCCGCCGACGCGGAGAAGGCGGTCGAGGTGGCCCGGGTGACTCATCCCGATGTGGCCCTCCTGGACGTGAGCATGCCGGGTGGCGGGGGAGTCAGGGCAGCGCTGGGGATCGGTTGGCGATCGCCGCAGACGCACATGGTGGCGCTCTCGCTGCATGAGGACCGGGCCACGATCGTCGACATGATTCGCGCCGGCGCGACCGGCTACGTGGTGAAGGGGGCGAGCTGCGAGGAGATCCTCGAAGCGCTCCGCTGGGCCGCGCGGGGGCGAGGCTACTTTCCCCTCGACGTGGTCCGAACGCTCGCGGGGGAGGATGCGGCCGTCCCGGAGACCGCGTGGCTCGACGGCGCCGAGGTCCCCCACCTCGCCCGGCCACGAGCGGTGCCTGCGCGTACACCGGGACGGCACATCGGCCGTGTCGTGATCGACACGGACGCACGCGAGGTCTACGTGGACGGTGTCGAGGTCGAACTGACGCCGCTGGAGTTCGATCTGCTGCAGACGTTGACCGCGATGCCGAGGGTGGTGCTGACGCGCACGAAGCTCCTGGAGCTGGTCTGGGGTCCGGACGGGTTCGGCGACGACCATGTGCTGGACGTGCATATCTCGAGCCTGAGGCGGAAGCTCGGAGACGATCCCCAGTCGCCGCGGTTCATCCAGACGGTCCGTGGTGTCGGCTACCGGATCGGCGACGGCTTCTGAACGGAGGGCTCGGCCACCGTCAGCACCTCTTGACCGGGGGTGTCAGCGGCCGGACGGTGCGCCCGTGCGCCGAGTCGTCGATCAGCGTTGCGAGCCGCCTTCGCCTCGTCTCTTCCCGTTTCCCGCTGACGACCCAATGGGTGGCCGTCGTTCGATATCCGGGAGGCTGCGACATGAAGAAGGCCCACGCTCTCGCGTTGGAACGGAACTGACGCTCGAACTCACGTCCGAGCTTCGCCTGCCCCCGTTGCTTGTAGGAATAGATCGCCGAGCGGTCGTCCGTTCGGGCCTCGAACGCTTTGCGACCGGCTGGGGACATGCGCCCCTCGGCGATCAGCTCATTCGCCCGCTCGATGTTGCGCTCGCTCCACGTGCTTCGAGCCGTTCGGGGGGTGAACCGGTTCGTGTAGCTCACGTCATCGATGGTCCTTCGCACTCCATCGATCCATCCGAACGACAGGGCCTCGTCGACGGCCTCCGGCCAGGTGATACTGGGCTTCCCCGAGCCCTTCCTGTGGAACCCCACAAGGAGCTCCTCGGCCGTCGCATGGTGCTTCTCCAGCCACGCGCGGAACTCCGACGGTGTGGCGAAGAACCTCGGTTGCATCGGGCTCATTCCACCACATCGGCCGAACAGCTCCGGGGCGGCAGTAGCATTTTGCCGATGCCCGAAGCTGCTTCAGCTGTCAGGCCCCTCCTCCGCGGTTGGATCCACCTGATCGCGTTCTTCGTCTCGATCCCGGCCGGCGTGCTGCTGGTGCTCCTGGCCGAGGATGCCGCCGCCCGCGCGGCCGCCGCCATCTACGCGCTGAGCCTCGCCGCGGTGTTTGGGGCCAGCGCGGCGTACCACCGGGTGCGATGGTCGCCCAAGGCGAACCGCAGCATGAAGCGACTGGACCACTCGATGATCTTCGTGTTGATCGCCGGGAGTTACACGCCGATCAGCATCCTCGTGCTCCACGGGGTGTGGTCCGTCGCGATCCTGTCGATCGCCTGGTTCGGGGCAGCCCTGGGCATCGCGCTGAAGCTGGCGAGGATCGACGGCCTACACGTGGTGACCGGGATCCTGTACATGGGACTCGGATGGCTCGCCGCGATCGCCCTCCCCCAGCTCCTGCGAGGGATGACGCTCTCGCAGTTCCTGCTGATGATGACCGGTGGGCTCCTGTACACGGCGGGAGCAATCGTCTTCGCCAGCAGGCGCCCGGACCCGAATCCGGCGACGTTCGGGTTCCACGAGGTGTGGCACGCCTTCATGGTGGCCGCCGCGGCTTGCCACTTCACGATGATCGCTCTGGTACTTCGGACCGTGGCCTAGAGCTCCGTGGGGACCCGGCCGGCGATCGTCGTTCCCCTTCCCGGCTCCGACCGGATCTCCAGGCCCCCGCCGAGTGCCTCCAGCCGGTCCGACATCCCTTGGAGGCCGGTCCCGAGCTTGGTTTGAGCTGGGTCGAAGCCGGCGCCGTCGTCCTCAACCCCGAACGTCAGCCACGGTCCGTCCTCCGCGAGCCGGACCAGCGCCTTCGACGCGTTCGCGTACTTCGAGACGTTCTGAAGCGCCTCCAGGCAGCAGAAGTACACGGCGGCCTCGATCTCCTGAGCATGGCGACCGATCGAATCGGGTAGCAAGTCCACCGGGACCGGGGTCCTTCGGATCTGTGCCTGCAGGGCGGCCGGGAGTCCCTGGTCCGCGAGGACCTGCGGATAGATGCCGCGGGCAAGATCGCGGAGGGTGTCCAGGGCCTCGGCCGTGTCCTCCTGGAGCTCGGCAATCATCGATGTTGCCTTGTCGGGATCCTTGTCGATCAGGTCACCCACCAGTCGTTGTTTCACGGACAGCGCCACCAGCTGCTGCTGCGCACCATCGTGGAGATTGCGTTCGAGGCGCCGGCGCGCCTCGTCCTGGGCCGCCACCAGCCGCTGGCGCGACGCTCGAAGGTCCGAGAGCAGGGACACGTTTCGCAGCACCAGCCCGGCTTGGGAAGCCAGGTCGGCGAGCAGCTTCTCCTCGGCGGGCGTGAGCGGCTCCAGGGGTGGCTTGATGACCGTGAGCGCCCCGAGCAGCACGCCCTGGTGCCGAACCTGGGCCACGCTGGTGGCGGCGGCCACGCGACTGGCCGATGCCAGCGCCGGCAGCGCGTCTCCGGTGATAGCGACCGGCGATCCGCTCGTCCCATTCTCTGGCCACGACGCCGCGGGCCGGAGCTCCGATCCGACTCTGAGCCACACCTCGGTCCTGATAGCTCCGGTGCCCTCAGCCAGGATCCGGGCCATCCTGGGAAGCACGTCCTCGACGGAGTAGGTTTCCGCCACGCGCTCGGAGAACTCCGAGAGGACCTCGTAGGGCGTTGCCCGTTTGCCGTACACCAAGCGGTTGGCGATGCCCTGAGCCCGGGCCCGGACCGGCTGGAACGCAACCGCGACGATCGCTGTTGCGACCAGGGCCAGGCCCTCGCTGGCGCCGACGAACGCGCCGATCACCGCGACGAGCAGCACGTACACCGCCGTGATGAAGGCGGCCAGGCCGCCGTAGACGACGGCCCGGTTGATGAGGACGTCGATCTCGTACAGCCGGTACTTCAGGATGGCGACGCCGATCGCCACGTACAGGAAGACGAGCGCGAGATCGAAGAGCACCTGTCCACCCACCGTGTTGGTGAAGAACGTGACGATGAAGGTCACGGCGACGATCGCCGCGGCGGTGACGAACCACTTCAGCTGGAGGCGCTCGTCACCCCTCGCGTGTGCGAACCTCCGGAGAAGAGCCGCGAACGACAGCACGAACGTGACGGGGAGTGCGAAGGCCGCAATGAGGAAGGCCACATTCGCTGCGCTCGCGGCGGGCGACGAGCCGGATAAGGTCTCCTCCGCGACCGGGCGCTACCAGTTCGTC
>JBIOXZ010000120.1:0-15564 GCA_044869895.1 Actinomycetota bacterium
CGAAGGACCTGCCTGCCTACTGGCACTGGGCGAAGCGGTTCGTCCTCGGGGACAATTTCTTCGCCTCGGCTCAGGGCCCGTCGTTCCCGAACCACCTGTACACGATCGCCGCGCAGTCCGGTGGAGCGCACGACAACCCCATCCAGGACCTCGAGCAGCTCCGGGAGCGGCACCGGACCACGGGCCTGTTCAAGGCCTGGGGATGCGACTCACTCGAGGAGGCCTACGTCCCGATCGAGGACCGGGAGGGCAAGGAGGTGAAGGTGCCGCCGTGCTTCGACTTCCTGACCGAGGGCGACCTCCTGCTCCGCGCGGGGATCCCGTGGGCCTACTACTCGGCGACGAACACGCAGAACGGCTACCTGTGGTCGGCGTACGACGCCGTGCGCCACATCCGCCAGGACACACAGTTGTGGCAGTCGCACGTGTTCCCGGTGGATGGGTTGGTCCAGGACATCCGGGACGACCGCCTCCCCCCGGTCACCTGGGTCACGCCGCGCTTCGAGCTCTCCGAGCACCCCGAGTACAGCTTCTGCTGGGGCCAGAACTGGACCACCCGAATCGTGAACACGATCATGTCCAGCCCCATGTGGAAGGACACGGCCATCTTCATCACCTGGGACGACTACGGCGGGTTCTACGACCACGTCCCGCCTCCCCGGGTGGACCGGTTCGGCTTCGGGATCCGGGTCCCGCTGCTGCTCATCTCGCCCTACGCCAGGGCCGGCTACGTCGACCACACCCTCGGCGAGTTCTCCTCGGTGCTTCGGTTCATCGAGGACAACTGGGGCCTGTCGCAGCTGACTCACCGGGACCGTGACGCGGCCAACCTCTCCGAGGCCTTCGACTTCTCGCGGGAGCCGAGGAAGCCGGATCCCCAGCCGGTGCGAACCGACTGCCCGGGCGCGCAGTTCCCGGACGATCCGGCACCTTCAGTCCAGGGGTGAGCCGATCGTGCGGGCGAACGGCCAGCTCGGGGCGAGCTGGGCGAACGTCGTGCCGTATGGACAGTCCTCTCGGAGCGGGAGCACCAGCTTCTTGAACCTCGGGTGTTCGAAGTCGAACGCGCCGGAAAGCGGGTCGGCGTTCGCGTCCCGCTCGGTCATGGGATCCAGTCCGAACACGAGCTCGACGAACCGCAGAACGCTCGAGAACTCGTAGACGGTGGGGTCGACGGCCCCCCCGTTCCGGTTGTCGCCCGTCACCGTGAACGGCGAGATGATCAGCGCGGGCGTCCGCGGCCCCAGGCCCATATGGTCGATGTGCGGAGGGGCGATCGGATCGAAGAACCCGCCGAAATCGTCCCACACCACCACGATGACCGTGGAGCGCCAGAACTCGCTCTTCATGATGCTGTTGACCAGGTTCACCGTCCAGTTTTCGCCGGCGCAAACGCTCTTTCCCAGGCCGGGGTGCTCGTTGTACGACTCGGGCGGGATGACCCACGACACGCCAGGCAGGTGGCCCTGTCGCACGTCGGGGGCAAAGTCGGCGGGTGGGCGGACGTGGCGCCACATCGGGCCGAACCGAACGTGACGGATCATCTGCAGTGCCTTCATCCAGGCGTTTTCCTCCGCGTAGTACTTCCAGGAGATGCCCTCGGCCTGGAGCTGGTCGGGCAGAACCGGGATGTCGAAGCACAGCCGGATGCGGTCCCAGTAGCGGGCCAGGGCGTACGTGTTGTCGCCGTTCGCGTCGATCCGATCCTCCAGGTTCATGATGTCGGCGATGTCCTTCGGCGAAAGCCTTGGCCGGAAGCGCGTGGCGTACTCGGTGGGGTCGTCGCAGTAGCTGCCGGCGTGATCCGTGGTGCTCTTGTTGTCCACGATCCCATTGGCTTGCGCCGCAACCGCATACAGATGTTCGGGGAGCGTGGGCCCGTACATCGACGTGAAGAAGTGGTCGGCGAGGACGAACCGGTCCGCGTAAGCCCAATAGTTCGGGATCCCCTTGCGGCCGAAGTACGTGTACCCGGAGAGGTCGTGGCCGAACAGCGTGGCCCGTTCGGCATCCAATGGGATCGGCCCGTTCATCCAGTTGAACCCGTTCATCTTGCCGCCGTTGATCGCGGTGACGGCGCACCGGAAGCAATGCGTGAGGTCGTGGGCCTGGACGTCGCGGGCCTTGTGCAGCTGGACGGTCGGCCCGTCCCGGCACCCGTTCTCGGTGCAACGGATCGTGCCGCCCGACGTCGCGCCGGCCGCCCCCGGGTAGGTGGCGAAGTAGTTGTTGAACGTCCGGTTCTCCTTGACCACGAAGACCACGTGCTTCACGGGCGTGGACCCAGGCTCGATGGTCGGGATCGGGGTGGGGGATGTGCCTGTGGGCGAGCCCGAAGGCGAGGTTCCCAGGGGCGGAGAGCTTCCGTCCTCGCTGCTCTCGCCCGTTCCTCGACGGCCCGCCCAGGCAAGCCCGGCGATGATGAGTGCGACCACCAAGAGGAATCCAATGTAGGAGAGCCGTCCCCCGAACCAACGGCCGGACGACCCGGATCGGGACGGAGGCGGATCGGGACCGGGCGCGTCCTGCACGGGCCGAACGCTAGCAGCAACCTCCGCAATGGGCGGGCGCCGGTCCGGGGCGACTCACCCCGCGCGAAGGGCGGCGAGCCGTGCAGAGAGCTGGGCCCGGACGGCCGCGTAGGCCGGATCGTCGGCCCGGTTCTCGAGCTCGAACGGATCGGCAGAGCCGATGACCCCGGCCAGGTCGTACAACTCCGTCTCCCCCGTGGCCAGCTCAACGTAGGCGAAGTCCTCGGTCCGCACCGCCCACCAGGGGGGCACCTTCTCATCGCCCACGTATTCGGTCAGGAGGGCCGTTCGCCACGATGCGGAAGGCCGCCCTTGGAGCAGTGGAACCAGGCTCATCCCGTCCACGGGTGAGGGCGGCTCGATCCCGGCGAGCTCGGCGAGCGTCGGGGCCAAGTCGACATTGGAGACGAGGCGGCGGTCCACATGAGACGAGGCGCCCGGGAACCGCACGAGGAACGGTGTGCGGATGCACTCATCGTACGCACATGTCTTGCCCACCCACCGGTGCTCCCCGAACGAGAAGCCGTTGTCGGTCATGAAGACGACGACCGTGTTCGCCAGGGCACCGCGGACCTGGAGAGCCCGGATCACCTCGACCACCAGGTCGTCCACGGACAGCAGGGTCTCGAAGGATCGCCGGTGGATCGCCCGGAGCTCTGCCCGTCGCTCCGTGTCCAGCTCGCGTAGCCCCTGGACCCACGTCGGCTTGTCGGACACGTCCTCCTCACCCAGGCTGGGAGGGTTGGCGATCGGCAACCCGGTCAACGCGCCGGCGTCCCGGGGAGCCGCCGTCCACGGACGGTGCGGCGCGGTGGTGGCCACCTCCAGGAAGAACGGACGACCCGGGGGAGCCGAGCGGACGAAGGAGGCCGCTGCGGCGGCATAGACGTCGGTCGAGTAGTTGCCCGGCCCGTCGCCCCGGTACTCGGAGAACCCCTGGTCGATCAGCACGTACCGGTAGTACGCGGTGGACTGGTCCCCCTGCCGCTTCACCTTCCACCGATCCCACCCAGCCGGGACGTACGAGCTCGGGCCGAACGGATACCCGTTCACGTATTTGCCGATCATGCCGGTGTGGTACCCGGCGGCATGCAGCCAGGTCGCGATGGTCGAGGACTCGTCGAGGAGCTCGCCGTCGTCGTTGGTACGGACCCCGGTGTGGTGCGAGTACCTCCCGGTGAGGATCGACGCCCTGGACGGACAGCACAGCGGCGTGTTCACGAATGCGTTGGAGAACGTGATCCAGTGATCCGCCGGGTCCCCCATCATCGATTGGAGCTGCAGCATGACGGGCGGATCGTGCGGGAGCGAGTCCGGCGACTGGTCGTCGGTCAGGATCAGGACGATGTTGGGCCGCCGGTCCGTTCGTGGCGGTGAGGAGGGCACGAACGCCGCGACGAGCAGGACGAGGAGCGCGAAGAGCGCCGACGCCACGGTCCTGCGCAGCGAGCGCCGGCCCATCTACCGGGGCTTTCGGAGCTTCCAGATGTTCTCGCCGGGCCACCGGCGTGCCCACCCGATCTCGGCGTAGTCGAGGTAGGTCGATCGGGCGTTGGCCGAGGGACGCGGCTCGATCAGGTCCTCGAGCTCAAGGCCGGTCGAGCGGAACAGACGGATCCATTCCCCGTACGGGAGCATGAAGTTGACCGATTCATCGTCCTCCCACTTGTGCATCCCGAAGTAGTCGAGGTGGAGGCGGTCGTCCACCGTCTCCTTCTCATCGTTCCAGCACACGAAGTGGATGGGGCTCTCGATGTTGAACGCGAGCAGCCCGCCGGGCCGAAGCAGCCGGGCCGCCTCCGGGATCGAGCGGTACGGATCGGCGAACGTCGTGGCGCCGTGGTCGCAGAACACGACGTCGAAGCTCTCATCGGCGAACGGGGTCCCCTCGGCGTCGGCGTTCACCAGCGGGAACGATACGCCCGCCCGGGTCATCAACTCCTTCGCATGCTCGAGTTGCCGGATCGAGAGATCCATGCCCACCGGATGGGCACCCATCCGGGCGAGGGTGATGGACCACTGGGCGGCCCCACATCCGAACTCCAGCAGCCGCCTGCCCTCCACGTCGCCCAGGACCTCGAGCTTGGACTCGGGGGTGCCCCACGTCCCCCACGCGGGCCGGTTCCACCGGTTCAGCTGGGAGCCGTGTTCGCGTTGGTACTCGTCGCTCGTCCGGTCCCAGTCCCGGCGGTTCTTGCGAACGTGGCGCTGGGTCCCGCTCATGGCCGGTCCATCCAGCCCGCGTCTCGGCCGTGCTCGGCCGCCACCAGCCCCGCGGCGATCGAGAGCGCGATCTCCTCCGGCCGACGGCCTCCGAGGTCCAGACCGACCGGCGACCGGATCCGGGCCAGGTCCTCCTCGGAGAACCCCATGCGCCGCAGGTCCTCGAGATAGGGAGCCACGTGGCTGCGGCTCCCCATCACGCCGATGAACCGGGCGGGAGAACGGAGCGCCGCGCCCAGCATGCCCGCCACGTCCGGAGCGTCGTGATCGGTGAACACGAGGGCGGTCCGGTCGTCGAGCAGGGCGTCGAGCGACGATGCCGCGCCCCCGGCCGCTCCCTCGTCCGCAGGAGTGAGCCGCTCCTGCCTCGGCTCGACGAGGATCGTCCGGTAGCCGAGCGGAGCCGCGAGCCCGCGGAGCGACCGTGCCACGTCGGTGGCCGACACGACCACCAACCGCTTCGGTGGAACGTGCGGCTCGAAGAACACCTCGACGTCGCCGAGGTCGTGATGGAGCGTCCGGGTCTGAGGTTCGCCCGACGCGACCACCTCGACCGCATCGGCGATGGCCTGTTCGTCGAACTCCGCGCACCCGAGCGTCCCGCTCACCGAGCCACCCGGCACGATCGACATGCGATTGCCGACCCGGCACGGCGGTGAGCCGATGACCTTGACCGCCCGGGACTCGACCCAGGACCGATCTCCGTCCTCACCCGGCTTGGCCAGGTGTTCCGCGTGGCCGGTTGGATGTACCCCGGTCGCGCCGGCCAGGAGCTCGAGCGCGTGTGGCAGAATCGGCAACACGGCGCCCAGACTCTCGCGAACGCCGGCCGGGCTCCCCGGCAGGTTCACGATCAGCGTCCCGCCCAGGGTTCCGGCGACGGCTCGCGACAGCGCGGCCATCGGTGTCGTTTCCAGGCCCGCCGTGCGCATCAGCTCCGCGAGGCCGGGGGCTTCGCGGTCGATCACGGCCCTGGTGGCTTCCGGCGTGACGTCACGGGGACCGAAGCCCGTCCCACCGGTGGTGACGACCAGGCGCACGCCCTGATCCACGAGGGACGCCAGCCGAGCCTCGATCGCCGGCCGCTCGTCCGGCACGGACGAGCGGCCGGCCACGTCGAAGCCGGCCCCTCGGAGGATGTCCTCGGCGGCCTCACCCGACTCGTCCCTGCGCGTACCGGCCGTGACGCCGTCGGACACCGTGAGTACCGCGGCGCGGAACGCCTCGCCCATGCGCCATATCCTGCCAGACGGAACCGGCGGACCGGGAGGAGACGATGGAAGCCTGGATCGATCAGCTCGCCGAGGCGCTCGGCGAGGACACCCTGAGCTCACGGGAGACGGCGGAGACCCTGCAGGTGGCCCGGGACGTGGCCCATCGCGTCGAGCGACGCATCACACCCCTCGCGACGTTCCTCCTCGGCTCGGCGGTGGGGAGGGGGCTCGCCGGCGGGGCCTCACGAGGCGACGCGTTTCAGGCGGCGCTCGAGACGGTCCGGTCGCTTCTCCCGGAGGGCCCACCCGAGGAGGGCTGAGCGGGCCGGCACGGCGTGGCCGGTTCGCCCCCGCCGGAGTAGCCTGGACGTTCAACCCATGGACGACTGGCAGCCACCCGAGACCGCCCCGCCCTCCGAGGGCCCGCTCCTCGACACCTTCGGCCGGGTCGCCGACGACCTGCGCATCTCGGTCACCGACAGGTGCAACTTCCGCTGCGTGTTCTGCATGCCGGCCGAAGGACTGCGGTGGCTCCCCAAGGACGAGATCCTGACGTTCGAGGAGCTCACCCGACTCCTGGGGACCTTCGTGTCCCTCGGCGTCCGCTCCATCAAGGTCACCGGAGGCGAGCCGACCGTGCGGGCCGACCTGCCGACGCTCGTCTCCATGTTTCGAGAGGCCGGACCGGAGCTGGACATGTCGATGACCACGAACGGGATCCTCCTCAACCGTCTGGCCGAGCCCCTTGCCCGGGCCGGCCTCGACAGGGTCACGGTGTCGTGCCACTCACTGATGCCACACCGCTTCGAGGGGATGACCCGCCGGGATGCGCTGGACAAGGTGTTCGCCGGCTTGCGGGCGGCCCAGGACGCCGGCCTCACGCCCATCAAGATCAACTGCGTGGTGATCGGGGGGGAGAACCAGGACGAGGTGGTGGACTTCGCAGCATGGGCCAGACAGACCGGATACGTGGTCCGATTCATCGAGTACATGCCGCTCGATGCCGAGCACGCGTGGGAGCGGGCCAAGGTCGTGCCGTCGCGGCAGATCGTTGACGCCATCGACCGTGTGTTCCCGCTGGCGTCCGAGGGACCCGACAACGAGCCCGCCGCCACCTACCGCTTCGCCGACGGCGCGCCGGGTGGGATCGGGGTCATCGCGTCGGTCACCGAGCCGTTCTGCGAGACCTGCAACCGGCTCCGACTGACCGCCGAGGGCCAGGTCCGCTCGTGCCTGTTCGCCCTGGAGGAGCTGGACCTGCGAGAGCCTCTACGAGGCGGCGCCTCCGACGGCGAGCTCGCCTCGATCATCCGCACCGCCGTCTGGCGCAAGTGGTCCGGGCACCGCATCAACCACCCCGACTTCGTCCAGCCGGAGCGAAGCATGTCGATGATCGGCGGCTGAGCCGAACCCGGCCGGATCAGAGCCCGGCCAGGCGAGCCAGCCCCGAGATCTTCAGCAGGACGAAACGCCGTCCGTCACGCTCCACCAGTCCCCGGCGCTGGAAGTCCGACAGGATCCTGGTCACGTTCTCTCGGCTGCCGCCGCACAGGCTGGCCAGGTCGGCGTGGGTCACGATGGCGGGCAGGATCGCCCCGTCCTCGGGGAGCTCGTCGAGGCTGGGGGACACCAGCTGCAACAGACGCTTGGCCACCCGGCCCTTGAGATCCAGGAACAGCAGGTCGTCCACGAAGGCCTCGTGCGCGCTCACCTGGCGCGCCAGCGCCCGCAGGAGGGCTAGCGAGGCCGTCGGCTCCCGGGACAGGAACTGGCCGAACGCCTCCCCCGACGTGACCCAGACCTCGGTCTCCTCCAGGGCCAGCGCCGCCGCGGTCCTGGGCATCCCACCTAGCGGTCCAAGCTCCCCGAAGAACTGTGGTTGATCGATGGTGGTGTGGAGCATCCGCTGGCCGCTTGCGGAGAGCGAGCTGATCTCCACTCGTCCTTCCATCAGGAAGTGGATCTCGGGCGAGGGGTCGCCCTGATGGAAGAGGTAGGTGTTCCGCCGGTAGTGGCGAAGCGTCCCGCTCGAGGCCAGCTCCTGGATGGCACGAGGGTCGATCCCATCGAACAGCGGCGTCCCCGCCATCTGCTCCTCGATCGTCGCCCGCGACCGCACCGCCCGAACCATCAGGTGAAGCGTAACCATTCGCTCCACCGGCAAGCCAGCCCGTGATGGATGGGGGCCCGGCGCGAGGCGCCGGGCCCGTCCAGGGAATCGAGGTGTGGCGACGCGCTAGGTAGCCTTCATCGCCTTCCTCACTTGCTTCGTCACCCGCGTCGCGGCCTTCTTGGAGCTCTTCGTCGTCTTCTTAGCCGCAGGCTTCCTCGGGGATACCTTCTTCCTCGCCACCCGATTCACCTCCTCCCACTGATCCGCATCAAACCTTCATCTGCATCCGGCGGCCCAATCCTGAGGCCTGGGCTCCCTGTCGGAGCGTGACGCGCGTCACCGACCCGAGCGTGACGTTGGTCACAACGAAGGATGTGACGCCCGTCACACATCCGGGTTCGGTCAGTCCAGCTCGGGGAGGTCGAGGGGATCCGGTCGCGGTGTGCACGCCCCGCAGTACAGGGCGTCCTCGACGACGAGCGCCCTAGTGACGTCCCCCCCTCGATACAGCTCCAGCACGTAGGGGAGGGTCTCCACGTGGTCCTCGCAGATGCCGCGGCCACAGAACCGACACGCTCCCACCGCCGTCCTGCGACAGTGCCAGCAGTCCATCCCCTCACTCCTCCCGTGGGTGGACTAATGCTGCCACGTTCGCTCCACGTTCGATGACGGCTTCAACGTGCCCTTGCGAAAGGCCCCCGCCATCAGCCCGTCGAATCCGTCTCTGTCTAACCGGAACGCACGGACGGGGGTCCTGGCCACCACACTCGCCGTCCGAGGGATCCTCTCCAGGAGCGCGATCTCACCGAAGTGCGCACCCGGTCCGAGGGTCCGCGCGAGATTCCCGTCATTCACCACCTCGACCTGCCCGGAACCGATGGCGTAGAACGCGTCGCCGGCCTCGCCCTGTACCAGGATCGCCTCGCCTGGAGCGACGTTCACCCATCGGCCGTGCTCGAGGATCTCGGACAGCTCGTCGGGCTCGAGGGCGGCGAATGCTGGGAGCGCGCGGAGCTCGGCCACCGCCTCGAGGCTCGGGGCGAACTCAGGCACGTGGACCATGTCGGCCAGCAGACGCTCGAAGGTGCTCTTGTCGATCTCGAACAGCTGGGCGTCCTCGATGGCCTCAACCGTGGCCGAGCGGGGCGCGGCCTCCGTCAGCCCCAGCTCGCCGAAGGACTCGCCGCGGCCCAGGATCCGAAGGACCCGTCGGTCTCCGGTCGCGCGATCCTCCTCCACCACCTGGAGGGTCCCCCGACGGACGACGTAGAACGCCTGGGCCCGGTCCCCCTGGCGGATCACGGGTTTGCCTGCGGGGAACATGCGAAGCCGGACCCCGCCTGCCAGGTCCGAGAGCACGTCCTCGGGGAGGTCCTCGAAGATGGGCAACCCGTCGATCAGCCGGGCCGCTTCGACCCGCCAGGACGTCTCTAACCGGAACCGGATCCGCGCCCACAGGGCTCGGGCCTTCCGTCCCACCGAGCGGATCAGCTCGATGACGCCTCGGAGCAGCGGCCCAGTGAGGAACAGTCCAAGAGCCACCAGGAGGAGGCGGCCGATCGGCCCACCCTCCCACAACCTCGCCACGAGCCCGCCGAAAATCTCGCGCCAGAAGAAGAACGACCAGCCGACGGCCAGGATCGTGAACGCCACCCCGAGTGTCCCGTACAGGCCCAGGCCCGCCTCCTGCTTAGAGAACCGTTCACCCGCTCGGAGCTTCCTCCACAGGTCGTATTGGATGAACCGAAGAGACATGGGTCGAAGGTCGGGCACCTGGATCATGTCCGAAAGGATCCAGTACCCGTCGAGCTCGAGCAACGGCACCAGGTTCAAGAAGATCACGAAGTAGTTCAGAAGAGCGAACTTGTACAGGAGGGGCGCGAACGGGGATCCGGGGAACCCCCACACCACGATGGCGGCCGCCCCGGCGATGATGAGCTCGGCGTACGGACCGGCGAACGACTGCACGATCCGGTGGCGCCGCTCCATCATCAGGCCGTCCGAGGAGTCGACGAAGAAGGCGGGAGCGCCGAAATAGAGCATGAAGCCGGCACTCTTCACGCGCCGTCCGTGGTGCACGAGCACGGTGGCGTGGGCCAGCTCGTGGGTGAAGGTCAGGAAGTAGTTCAGGGCCAGGATAATCAGTGACGCAGCGGCGGCCGACGCTCCCGTGATGCCGAACCGGCCCGAGCGGTATACGGCCACGAACGCCGCGAACCCCGCGATGGCGATCAAGCCGACGTTCCACGCCACCCACCGCTTGAAGAACCATCGCAGGCCGTGTCGGTAGAACCAAGCCACCAATCGCTCGGCGCCGGTCCACTCGAACGACAATGTCTTGGCGAACTGCCGGCTCACCCTCCGAGCGGCCGAATCCGTTGTGAGGGCCCTTCGGACCGCGCCGGCCATGTCGAGGTAGGACGGCTCCAGGAAGTTGCCTACCCGCAGCTGGTACACGAGATCGATGACGCCGGAGAGCTCGAGGTCCCCCGACTCGCGGAACCGTTCGACCACGATGTCCCGAACCGTCCTCGAGCCGTCCATCAGCGACAGCAGCTCAACGTCGCCCGGCTCGATCCGGTAGTGCACCAGGTCCCTGGGGTTCGCCACGATCGCGTAGTCGTTCCCCCATCGAAGGGAGAACTGCTTGACCTCCACGTCCGGAGCGAGCTTGGGACGAAACTCGGCGGGATCGACCTTCTCCCCCAGGTCGTCCCAGAATCCTCCCTCGCCGTCCGAGGGCTCCACGGCCACACGATCGGAAAGGGTCCGCCACAGGCCGCTCGGAGTTCCTCCGGCCGTCACGGAGCGGGGGTCTCGGCCCGGCGCTCCGCGTCGATCCGTCGCTGGATCGAGGAGTACACGGACAGGGGGGGCGGCGCCCGCCTGCTCGAGGCGAACAGGTTCCCCAGGAAGGCCCCCCCGAGGAGCGCGACACAGACCGTGGCGATCACCGTCCCCCAGGAGACCCCGCCCCCACCATTCCCAGCCTCAAGGGGACGGGTCACCGATGACGTGAGCCCGGCGTCGTCAGTCGCGGCGAACTGGAACCGCACGCCCGAAGGGATGCTGCGCAGGACGGCGGCCGTCGCGGCGAAGGACAGGTTCGCACCCCCGGTCGTGACCACGACCTGCGCCCCACTCACCCGGAGGTAGGAGCCGGTCACCAGGCCCCCGGTCCCGGCGAAGACCTCCTGCTCGCCGATAGCCAGCTGCTGGCGCTCCACGTCGTAGGAGATGGTCTCCACCGCCTGTCCTCCCACCAGCAGAGAGATTTCGAGACGGTGCAGGCCCGGCCACCCACCGACCTCCGCCGCATCGATCCGGAGCACCAGCCGGGCTCCCTGCGCGAGCTCCCCGGAGGCGCTTCCGTCGACCCTGGGCCCCTCCTTCGCCGCTCGAGCCGAAGGACCGGCCAAGCCCACCACGATGGCGAAGCCCATCAGGGCTGCTGCGGTCCCGGCACCTCGCTCCCACCTCACGGCCGGGCCATCTTCGTCCCCGCTGCGGGCGCGTGGCAACAGGTCATTCCGGGTGCAACGGGTTTCCGGATGTGACGGACGGCACGGGAAGTCGGTGGCACCGATCACCGAAGCAGTCCAGGCCACCCCCTAGTCTGAGTCCACCCGGAAGCACGACACGCAGGAGGCGATGGAGATGCTCACCGGAGAGATGGCCAAGTACCGGATCGACGACCAGGTCCGCGCCGCTCAGACGGACCGCCTAGCCAGGTCGACCCGGGCCGGCAGGACGGCGGACGCCAGGAGCGGCGCCAGACGCGTCGTGTCCACGATCGCCGCTGCGCTCCTGTGGCCGATCAGACATTGACGCCCGACCATCGGATTGCGGGGGTGTGAGGCGAGGGCGGAGGGGTTCCTCATCGCCTCCCCACGACCACCCGGGTGACCTTGAGCTCGCCCCCGGCGGTGCTACGCACGTCGCGAAGACCGTGCCGCCTGACCACGGCGGCCGCGGCACGGGCCCGGTCGGGACTCACCTCGATGAGCAGCCAGCCGCCCGGCTTCAACCACTCCCCTGCCTCGGCGGCTGCTCGATCGACCAGCCCCAAGCCGTCGAGGCTGTCGTCGGTGAGCGTGTGGGCCGGTTCGAACCGCCGGATCTCATCGGGCAGCTCTCGCAGCTCCCGCCGCCCGACGTACGGCGGATGAATGGTGATGACATCGACCTTTCCCTTGAGGTCCTTGGGCAGGCCGCCGAACAGGTCGCCGGTCACGAACGTCGCGCGAAGCTTCAACCGCGCCGCGTTCTGCCTGGCGACGCGAATGGCCCGCGCCGACAGATCCGTACCGATCACCTTGACGCCCCGAGTCTCGTTTGCCACGGCGAGGGCCACCGTCCCACCACCCGTGGCCAGGTCCACGGCGATCGCCCGGCGGCGGCCCCGCAATCGCCGAACGGCTTGCTCCGCAAGGAACTCCGTGGAGTCACGAGGGACGAACACCCCGGGCTTGGCGATCAGCTGGATCCCTCGGAACTCCGCATAGCCCTCGATGAACTGGACGGGCTCGCCCCTACCCCGTCGGGCCACCATCGCCTGGAACCGCCTGGCGGCCCGTGCAGGGACCTCGTCCTCGGGGTCGAGGTCCTCGACGTCGACGCCCATGGCGAACGCAAGCAGCTCCTCGGACTCGATCTCCTCGCGGTCGCTTTGCCAGTGGTCGATGGCCGACGATGACTTCAAGGTCTTTGCCGCTCGCGCCAGGAGATCCTTCGCTCTCGCCATCGCCGACGCATCCTACCCACCCCGCCATGGGCTGACCGCCCACATGCGGCGGCTAGAATCGCGTCGAGATGCCCCGTCAGTCCAACGCTCCCTCCACCCGTAGGAAGAAGCGGCCGCCGAAGGAGGACGTGCGGCTGACCGGGGACCGCATCGTCGTCCGCAACCCCGATGACGGCGAGAAACAGACCCGCGGTGGCCTGCTGATCCCGGCCACGGCCGTCGCCGCCCCGAAGCGCTGTCTGTGGTCCTCGGTCGTGCTGGTCGGGCCCGACGTTCGGGCGGTCAAGGCCGGCGACCGCATCCTGTTCCTCCCCCAGTCCGGCCTGGAGGTCGAGCTGAACGGTGAGGAGTTCCTCCTCCTTCGGGAACGCGACGTCCAGGCCGTGGCCTCGCCCCTGGACGGTCAGGAGCGGAGTCCGGGGCAGTACCTGTAGCTATCCGGAGAGGACCGAAACTCGGACATGTCGGCGGTTGTTGTCCCGGTTCGGGTCCAGGATCACGATGCTCTGCCACGTTCCGAGCCCCAATTCACCGCGGTCGACCGGCAGCACCAGCGAGGGCGACACGAGCGCGGGCAGCAGGTGGTCGCCTCCGTGCCCCCGCGCGCCGTGCCGGTGCATGTACCGGTCGTCTCGGGGAAGGATCCGTTCCAGCAGCTCCTCGAGATCGGCCTCGGAGCCCGACCCCGTCTCCATCAGGGCCAGCCCCGCGGTGGCGTGCGGCAGGAACACGTGGGCCAGCCCGCTCTCGTTGCCCTCCGCGACGAATCCTCGGACCCGGGAGGTGATGTCGACCACTGGCCTCGCGCTGGTTTCAACCTCGAATTCCGTGACCCGCATGCCCTCAGGCCTTGACAATTACATGTAATGGTGTAATCATCAATGTAATGAGAGGCTCGGTGCACGTCTCCGACGAGGAGCTCGCAGGCTGGTTCGCCGGGCGCCTCCCGGCTGGGTGGTTCTCCGGGCCACCCGAGGTCTCCTCCGACCGGGAGGAGATCCTTGTGGTGGGGACGCTCTCCGAACCCGAGCTCGCCGAGGACGCGGCTCCCGAGGCGGTGGGCGCGGCTCGAAGCGCCCGGATCGACGGCTTCCGCGAGGACACGCGGGAGCAGCGGATGCGGATCGCCGACCAGGCACAGGGCCGGTTCGGCCGACGGGTCTCGTGGGGTGCCCGATGCGGCGATCTAACCAGGCTGTTCACCACGGTCTCGGTCCCCGCCATGACGCGGCTTCGCATGCCGGAACGGCGCGTTCTGGACATCCTGGTCGATGCCGGGGTGGCTCGCTCGCGCAGCCACGCGCTGGCATGGTGCGTGCGCCTGGTGTCCGAGAAGCAGGACGATTGGTTGAAGGACCTTCGCCAGGCCCTCACCGATGTGGAGAAGGTTCGCTCGGAGGGCCCGAAGACCTGAGCCCGGCTCATTCCTGGCCCAAGCCCATCCGGTAGACGCGTTCGCCTCGAACGTGGTCCTGCAGCACGACCTCCTCGACCCCGTTCTCGTAGAGGTCCCGCCAGGCCGTGCTGAGCCATTCCTCGGCCGAATCGGGGTCGGGGAACTGATGCGAGTGCCCAAGCTCCTGGCCGCTGGCGTCGCGGTAGATCCACTCGAACATCGGCTCGGAAGCCTAGTCCACTCCCGTTCGCGGGCGCCGGAAGCACAAAACACCGGTCTCCGGGACGGTTATCCAGCGGTCACCTCGAGCTCGCGTTCCAGCGCCGCGCGCTCCTCGTCGGTGAGGGGCCGGGACGTCCCAGTCGACGGGTCGCGAGCCACCACGACGGACTGGGATTCGGCGGAAACGGTCCCATCGACCTTGGCCACCTCCTCGCGAGTCTTCAGGCTCGCTCGCCCGATCGAGTCCAGGCGGCAGCTCACGAGGACCTCGCCGTCGTCCTGCGTGAGCTCCACCCGATAGTCGATGGCCACGCGAGCCAGGACGAAGTCCCAGGTGTTGGTGACCGGACCCAACACCTTCTGCACGAACGCGTCGCGGGCCTCCTCGAGGTAGGTCAGGTAGACCGCATTGTTCACGTGGCCGTAGGCGTCCATGTCGCGCCATCGGATCCGGATCCGCCCCTCGTGCATCAGGAATCCTCGATCCGGTCGACCTGCACCTCCTGATCGGCCAACCATCTCACGGCCCTGGCGATGGACTCCTCGGACCCCTCCATCTCCAGGATCACCCACGCGTGACCTTCCTCGATGTTGGCCCGACGGATGTTGGTCACGAGATCGAAGTCCTTGCCCACGCGATGGATGATCGGCTCGTTGATCAGACGCTCGGGGAAGGTGAGGTGGAGTTTCCCCTTCACGTGGTGCCCTCCGGGTTCATGCTGCCGGAGCGGAACCCCTCCAGGTCCAGCGTGACGTAGCGATAGCCCAGAGCCTTCAGGCCGTCGACCACCTCAGCTCGGATGTCCGGCTGGGCTAGGCGAGCGAGATCGTTCGGCTCGACCTCCACCCGGGCCACGTCCCCGTGCACCCGGACCCGACACTGGGCGAAACCCAGACCCTTCAGCAGCAACTCGGCCCGTCCCACCTTCGACAGCTCCTCCACGCTGATCCTCACCCCGAAAGCGATCCTCGACGACAGGCAGGCCGACGCGGGCTTGTCCCACGTCGGGATCCCGAGGTCCCGGGCGGCCACCCGGACCTCGGCCTTGGTGAACCCCACCTCGATCAGTGGATGGCGGATCCCGTGCTCTTTCGCCGCCCGGAGCCCCGGCCGGTAGTCC
>JBIOXZ010000121.1:0-2317 GCA_044869895.1 Actinomycetota bacterium
TGGGAGATGAACGAGCCGTCCGGCGCGACGACGATGCACGACAGCGGCGGCTCGAATCTGTCGGGAACGATTGGATCAGCGGTCGTGACGGGCGTCGTCACGAACGGCGCGACCGGTTACCGCTGGCCATCCGAGAACAGGTGGGGGGGTCCCCATCCCGAGCGCCTGGTCAAGGTCGACAGCTCGCTCCTCAATCCCGGCATCGAGGATTTCGCAGTGATCGTCCGCTTCTACACCGCATCCTCAGGTGACCAGAACATCATCCAGAAGGGACAAGCGCGTACCGCCGGCGGCCTGTGGAAGATCCCCCTCTTCGATGGCAAGGTGGGCTGCAACTTCAAGGGCTCAGAGCACCGGTCCGCGATCTGGTCGCGGCAGACCGTGGCGGACAACACGTGGCATACGGTTCGCTGTGAACGCCGATCCACGGGCGTCACCCTCATTCTCGACGGCGGCACGCCCCGCACCAACCCTAACTGGACGGGGAACATCGCGAACACGTGGCCCCTCGCGATCGGTGGTAAGCCGAAATGCGACCCACCGACGGTCGGGTGCGACTACTTCGTCGGTCGTCTCGATCGCGTCGTCGTAAAGAGACTGGGATAGGGCTACGGGCCCGCGCCGGCGGGCGATATGCGCCCTACGCCGCCTCCTCGACCACGAAGTTCACGCCTGGGCGCTGAGACGCCCACACGCGCAGGACGAACTCCAGCTCCATCTGGTCCTGGCACGGCGGCTCTCCTTCCAAGACCTCGTGGCTGCGGCTGACAGTGATCGTGTCTCCCTCGCGCCGAGCCTCGGCGCCGAGGGTGCGCAAGTACGCGAGGAGCTCGTCCTCGCCCGCGCGGCCGGTGATTCGGATGCGGAGGGGCATCGCGTTCGCCACCAATCAATTTCCCGTCTCGACAGCGCACAAACTCTTCGCCGCCCGTTTCTCTGTTTTGGAGGCGCATTCTGGGGAACCACCACGCACCTCAACAAGGAGGGGTCCTGATGGCAGGTGAGACGGGCAGAGTCGAGGGTGAGCTGTAGGAGCAGGAAGGCAAGCTCACCGATGACGAGATGCGGGAGAAGCAGGGCCAGACCGAACAGAAGTGGGGGGAGGGCCAGGAGAAGGTCGAGGACGCGCGCGAGGAAGTGCGCGAGCGCATCTAAGACCCAGGCTCACTCGCTGCGAAGGGCGCTCTTTGGGGCGCCTTTCGCCTTGGGCGCCGCTTTCTAGGAGACCGTCTCCACGGTCTCGCAGTTCACGGTCGTGTCGCCGGCTCGAACCCTGGCGCGATCGACGCCCGACCCGCAGTCGACGGAGTCGACGGCGCCGTCGTCCGCCGTCGCGACGACGGTGTCGCTTCCTGGGCCGCCGTTCAGGCGGTCGGCGCCGTTACCGGCCCTGATGTAGTCCGCGCCTCGGCCGCCCCAGAACACGTCGTTGCCGCGGCCCGCGCGAACGTGGTCGTTGCCCCGGCCGCCGTACACGCGGTCGTTGCCTCTCCCGGCGAAGATGGTGTCGTCGTTGCGCCCTCCGTAGAGGTGGTCGGCGGCGCCGCGTCCCACGAGGTGGTCGTCACCTCTGTAGCCCCAGTACCAGTCTCTGTTCGGCGTTCCGGAGAACGAGTCCGATCCGGGGCTGCCGCGCTGCTGTTCGGCCGCGGCGGTCGCTCCGAAGGCGAGCAGCAGCACCAACCCGAGTGCAATCGTTGGAGCCATGCGCATCACGACAAACCTCCTCATCTGCGGGTTGCCGCCAGCCCCTTGGCCGATTTCCGTCGCCACACCGACTGTAGGCCCGGTTCGGGCGCCTGACACGTACTCGTCCGGGTGAATTGCGACGCACGGCGCGTCAACGCGTAGGCTGCAAGGCGTGGACGAGAATCGCGCGAGATTCGCCAGCCTGGCGACCGTCAAGGGCCCTCTGGAGGACTTCGAATCCATCGTGCAGATGGCCGCGGAGTCGCTCTTGCCCTGGATTCGCCAGTACGACGGGTACGAAGGCTTCATCGTGCTCGCCGACGCCGAAACGGGCACCGCTCATTTCATGACCCTCTGGGAGAGCAAGGATGCGCTCGACAAGAGCGCTCCCGGCCGCGCGCAGGTGCGCGAGCGGCTGGCGGCGACGGCTGGAGCGAAGATCGAGAGCGCGGGCGGCTATCGCGTGCTCTTCGCGGAGAGGACCGAGTAGCCCGTTGGAGGCCGGCCTCGATCCCGGCCTGTCGCGCGAGGAGCTCCAGCTCGCCGCGCGCAACCACGGACTCCCGCTCGAGGCTCTCAGGCACGACATCACGCCGGTCGGCCTGCACTACCTCCTGATCCATTTCGA
>JBIOXZ010000122.1:0-2142 GCA_044869895.1 Actinomycetota bacterium
GTCGGGCTGGCCACGACGGGTCTCGGGCTCGCCTTCGCGCTCCTCGATGCCCGGAGCCGGCTCTGGACCCGGCGGCTGCTCGGCCCCCTCTCCCTGGTGCCCATCATCACGCCGGCGTTCGTGCTGGGGCTCGCATTCATCTACATGTTCGGCCGGCGCGGCTCCGTCACCCACGGTCTGCTCGGCCTCGACACCGGCGTCTTCTTCGGCCCGCTCGGGGTTGGCATCGCGCAGGTCATGGCCTTCACGCCCATCGCCTTCCTGGTGCTGTCGGGCGTGGTGCGGTCCCTCGACGTCGCCCTCGAGGAGGCGGCCCAGACGCTCAGGGCGACTCCCTGGATCCTGCTCCGGACCGTGACCGGCCCGCTGCTCGTGCCCGGTCTCGCGAACGCGATGCTGCTGGTGATGATCGAGAGTCTCGCCGACTTCGGGAACCCGATCTTGCTCGGCGGCGGGACGCCGTTCCTGGCGACCGAGGTGTTCCTCGCGATCGAGGGGCGCTTCGACCCCCACGAGGCGGCGGTCTACGGCGTCGTCCTGCTCGCCTTGGCGCTCGCCCTCTTCCTCGTCCAGCGCCGCTGGCTTGCGGGCGTGTCGGTGGTGACCGTCACCGGCCGGCCCTCGGGCGGCCGGCCCGTGCCGCTGCCACGCGTGGCCGACTGGTCGCTCACCGGCCTGTTTGTCGCCTATGCGGCGCTGAGCGTGCTGCTCTATGGCTCGCTCTTCCTGGGCGGATTCGTCCGCGTCTGGGGCATCGATCACCGGCTCACGACGATGCATTACCGGGACATGGCGACCGCCGGCTTGCCGGTCCTCCTCGACACCGCCCGTCTGGCCGCCATCGCCGCGGTGCCTGCCGCGCTGCTGGGATTCCTGATCGCGTACCTGACGACGCGCCACCGCTTCCTCGGGCGGGGGGCCCTGGAGTTCTGCGCGCTCCTGTCGTACGCCCTGCCCGGCACGGTCATGGGCGTCGGTTACATCCTTGCCTTCAACCAGGGCGGCTTCAAGCTGACGGGCACGGGGGCGATCCTCGTCGCGGCCTTCGTGTTCCGCGGGATGCCGGTCGGCGTCCGGAGCGGGATGGCCGCGCTTGCCCAGGTGGATCCGGCCCTGGAGGAGGCGTCGGCCCTGCTCCGGGCCAACGTCCCGGCCACGCTGCGGCGCGTCGTGCTCCCCCTGGTCCTCCCCGCGCTCCTGACCGGGTTCATCTACTGCTTCGTGCGGGCGGTGACGGCGGTGAGCCAGGTGATCTTCCTCGTCTCGCCGGGCCACGACCTCGCCACCGTCCTCCTGCTCTCGTGGGCGGAGTACGGACACCTCGGACGGGGGGCGGCGTTGGCCTCCGTGCTCGTCGTGTTCCTCGCGGCCGTGGTGCTCCCGGTGGAACGATTCGGACGGCGGGGGACGCGTCCGGATCCGTCGGCCGCCACCTGACCGTCGGGTACACATCGTCGACTGGAGGACGCATGTCCCGGATTCGGATCGGCGTCGTGGGCTGTGGGCTGATCGGCCAGATGATGCACCTGCCTCATCTGAAGGAGCTGCACGAGCTGTACGAGGTGGTGGCCCTCTGCGACGTCTCGCCCGGCACCTTGCAGTACGTGGGGGACTACTACGGGATCGCCCGGCGCCACGCGGACCATCGAGAGCTTCTCAAGGAGAAGATCGACGCGGTCATGGTGCTGAGCGCCGACTCCCACGGCCAGGTCATCGTCGACGCGCTGCGGGCGGGGAAGCACGTGGTGACCGAGAAGCCCATGTGCTTCGCCATGAGCGAGGCCGACGAGATCCTCGCCGCCCACAAGGCGGCGGGCACCGTGTGCATGGTCACCTACATGAAGCGGTACGACCCCGCCTACCGGTACGTCGAGCCCCTGGTCCGGGGCCTCCGTGACCTCCAGGCGATCGAGATCACGGTGCTGCACCCCTCCGAGGTGAACCAGATCGGGCATCACGACATCCGGCGCTTCCCCGACGTCCCGGCTCCGCTGCGGGAGCGCCTCCGGGCGGATCAGGACCGGCTCATCCGGGAGGCCATCGGCGACTTCACGCCGCTCGAGCGGCGCGTCTTCGCGGACAACCTCCTGTCGACCCTCGTTCACGACGTCAACGTGCTGCGGGGCCTCTCCGGGGATCCCG
>JBIOXZ010000123.1:0-5384 GCA_044869895.1 Actinomycetota bacterium
GCCCCCGGCAGGAATCGAACCTGCGACTCGCGGTTTAGGAAACCGCTGCTCTATCCACTGAGCTACGAGGGCGGGCGGAAGTTGCCGCAAGACCGGACCTCCGGCAACCGCCTGCCTGCACACTCCCAGGATAGTGGCCTGATTACCGCGCGGCTCCAAGGGGTACAGGACTACGCGAGGCAGGTGGGAAGGAGGAACCACATGGCCATTCACGCTGATGACCTCGCGAAGGTGGATCTCCTCGATCGGTACGTCCACGCTCGGATGCGGCTGCGGGCCGTCTCGTCCTTCGCGGACAACCCCAATCTGCGGACCTGTGCGAGGTGCGGCGAGAGGGTCGAGATGCGACGCGACACGGGCGGTTGGTCGCTCTGCCCAGCTTGCGATCGGTACGCCTGAGGCGCCCGCCATCGGCTGACTTAGAGACTGACCGTCGTCCCGCGTTGACTCGGGACGATCTGTGGCCGTGCCCATCGCCAAACAGCCACGGATGGGTCTGGGCTGGCCGTTCAAACAGTTGAGCCGACCGGCGAGGCACCCTCGTTTGGCCGCCCAGGTCGTAGGGTAGGGAAGGCAGATCATGGCCGATCGGAGGGTGCGATGAGGTGGGACGACTGGGAGCGGACCGATCGAGAGCGCGCCGGCACGTCGGTGCCCGGTCCGGCTCCCGACCCCGAGCCAACCCCCGACCCCGACCCGGCCCCGGTGCCCGGTCCGGCTCCCGAGCCCGAGCCAACCCCGTTGCCCGACCCATTGCCGCCTAGCCCCCCCGGTCCACCTGCGCCCAATCCGCCCGCCCCGGCCCCGGGTCCCCCGACCCCGCCCTCGCCCAACCCGCCGCAGCCACCAGACCGGCCACCCGACGAACCACCGATCCCTCGCGCAGGTGCTATCGACCGGCTCAATCCTCGGCAAGAGTCCGCCACGTCCATCCCGGTCGTCCACATCCTGCGGATCCGGGATCACGAGCAGGCCAGCGGGAGTGAACGGAGGCTCCGCTTCGCCTCGGCGGAGGAAAGCAACGCCGCACTCAGCGGCGCATTGGCCGCTGGACTGTGGGCGGACCTGCGGGCGGTGCGCACGCGTCCCCGCAGTGAACCGGCGACGGCCGTCCAGCAATAGCGGCGCCATCGGTTCCCTGCTCCGTTTCTCCGGTCTGTTCCCGACGGGGATGATGGCTTCCTGGACGGCATGACGGCTTCGTCTCGCGTCGCTGCCCTATCGAACGCGCAGATCGCCGAGCTGTTGACACGTGCCGCCGAGACGGCCGACGGACACCGCAGGCGGGCCCTCCAGCGAGCCGCGCGAGCCGCATTTCTGTGGCCGGAGGAGGCGGGGGGCGTCATCTCGCGCGGCCACTCACTCACCGAGCTCCCGCAGGTGGGCCCGTGGATCGCAACAACGATCGAATCCCTGCTGGCCGATCCCCCCGAACTGGTCGAGCCGCCGGAGATCCGCCGGGGGTTCCTTACGCTCGCCGATGCCCGGTGGATCCTAGCGGCCAACCCGGATGCCTTGGCATCGCTGCGGAGCGATCTGCAGATGCACACCACGTACAGCGACGGCCGGGCCACCCTTCGGGAGATGGTGCGCGCGGCTGCGGGGCGCGGGTACTCCCACGTGGCCATCACCGATCATTCCAAGGGCCTTGCCATCGCCAATGGCATGGATGAGACGAGGCTCGCCGAACAAGCTCGAGATATCGCCGCCGTGAACGAGGAGCTTGCCGCGGCCGGGCAGCAATTCCGGGTGCTGCACGCGATCGAGATGAACCTGTCACCTGCCGGCGAGGGCGACATGGACCCCACCGCTCTGGCGACGCTCGATCTCGTGCTCGGCGCGTTCCACTCCAACCTTCGCGTCACCCACGATCAGACCGAGCGATATCTGGCGGCGCTCCGCAATCCCGACGTCCAGGTGCTGGCCCATCCCCGGGGGCGCCGGTACAACGTCCGGCTGGGCCTGCGTGCCGACTGGCCTCGCGTGATGCGCGCGGCTGCGGACTTGGGCAAAGCCCTGGAGATCGATGCCCACCTGGACCGGCAGGACCTCGACGTCGAGCTGTTGGGGTTGGCGAAGGAGGCCGGCGCCTTCGTGTCGATCGGCACCGACGCCCATTCGATCGGGGAGCTCGGGTCGATGGAGCTTGGTCTGGCGGCGGCGCTTCGGGCCGGGATCACGCGTTCCCGGATCCTGAACTTCATGACTCCGGAGGAGCTGATGGCCTGGGTCGTCGACGTGCGGAGCGGCTGAACGCTCAGCTCGCCTTGCGGATCGCCTCGATCAGATCCCACTTGCCCATCTTCGAGCGGCCGGGGATCCCCTTCCTCTTGGCCACTTCGTACAGCTCCTGCCGGGTCCGGTCCTCGTAATCGTGTCCCGGCTTGCCTCCCCGCATCCTGGCCTTGGCCGCCTGGCGGCCGAGGTCCCGCCGCGTCGCGACTGGAAGGTTGGCGATCGTCCGCTTGGTGGATGCGGCTCGGCGGGCCTTCTTGATGTTGCGCTTGGCAGCCTGGACCTGCTTCCTGGAAGCCATGGCTCGCACCTCCTCAGTGGGGTCACCTGGCCCTTCCCAGGTTCTACCCGTTGGAGACACGTAGCATGCATACAGCCTTGCGTGATGGGCGGTGCGGTCGGACGAAAGGTGGTGAGCTCGGAAGATCAGGCCGTCGCGGGGGCCCCCTGGAGCTGGCGCTCCGGCCCCCACTCGGACACCAGCGCGTCCAGGTCGCGCAGGACCGGGATCCCGTACCGCTTCTGGACCGATTCGGTGTCGATCGGGGTCGAGGTCTTCGGCCGAACGAACAGGGCGAGCGGCTTGCAGAACTGGCTTCGCCAACCCTCGGTGCCGAGCAGGACCCGGCCCCATGCTTCGGCCACGCCGAGGACCAGCCCGCCGAACCCCGAATCCCGCGGGTCCACCTCCCAGGGGCAGACCCGCCGCTGCTCCCGGCTGGCCTCGATGGGCAGGTCGTTCAGCCCGTAGAACCCGCAGTCGCACGTAGAGACGGGGGCTCCCATCTGGTGCTCGGCCCGCAGGCGAGAGTAGAACCAAAACCGCCCGTGCTTCAGGATGTAGCACTCCGCCCGGTTCGAGCTCGGGTCCCACCGGTTACGGCCAAAGAACGGGGACTCAAGCCATCCGGCCCGGCCCACTCGCCACCAGCGGTACCCGCGGAAGCCGCCGACCACCAGGTCGCGGCCGAAATCCTTCTTCAACGCCCCGTGGGCTCGGGGACTGGTTCCGTCGTTGCGGGAGCCGTCTCGGGCGCCTCGACCGGCGCTTCCACGATCCGAGGATCCGGCACGGCCTCTACCTCTCGAACGATCTTTCCGATCCTCATGGAGACCTCCTTAAGGTGAACGTATCGACCGCTTGGGCTTCGGAGTTGATACCCGGTGGGCGGTTCGCCACCCGATCTGGGGAATCCCCGGTGCTCCTCATCGGCGCATTGCGCCCGCGACCACGCGGAGATCTCGGACGAATGCCTCGAGCTCGGCGTGGCGAGTGGCTGTGTCTCGCGCTCGGAGGATGGAGGAGGGATGGACCGTGGCCATGACCAGAGGGGCGAGCGAGGAGTCCGCGATCTCGCCTCGGTGCTCGGTGACCCTGAAGTCCCGGCCGAGGAGCGACTGGGCGGCGGTCGCCCCCAGCAGGACCAGGACCTGCGGGTCCACCACGCTGATCTCCGCGTCGAGCCAGGGCCGGCAAGCGCGGATGTGGCTCAGGTTGGGCTTGCGGTGGATCCGGCGCTTCCCCCGAGCCTCCCAGTTGAAGTGTTTGACCACATTCGTGAGATAGACGTCGTCGCGTGGGATGCCGGCCTCCGCGAGCGCCCGGTCGAGCAGCGCTCCGGCCGGTCCGACGAAGGGACGGCCGCTGAGATCCTCGCGGTCCCCGGGTTGCTCACCGACCAACATGACCGAGGCGTCCGGCGAGCCTTCACCGAACACGGTCTGTGTTCCTTTGCGCCACAACTCGCAGGCCCTGCAACCCGTCGCAGCTTCACGCAGCCGTGAAAGGGATGGCCGGTCCGGAATCAAGGCGGCCGCTGTGACGTCAGCACCCACGGCCGCGATGTACCCCCTCACCGAGGGGGTCAATCAGGGATCCAAGTTTGGGCCAGCAGGCTCTCGGGAACCCCTTGGCCCGAGGAAGGAAATCGGGGGGAGGCCACAGGAGGGGCTGACGACAAGGCGCTCGAGTCCGGGATCCGGCACGGTTCGCAGCGCCGCGAGGATCGGGGCTCGCGGTGTTTTTCGGCGTGCAGGGCGGGACCCGTGACCTCCCGGGAGGGCACCCGCGCATCCGTCCGCCGGTACCCGGTGTTGCCGGATAGCGTGGCCCGGGCTCGTACGGAGATCGAACAGCTCCTTCCTCGTATCCGGCCGGCGTGTCTGGATACCCTGCGACTTCTGGTCAGCGAGGTCCTCACCAATGCCATCAGGCACGGTCCGAGAGGATCCGACGCAGCGACCAGCATGCGGGTCGAGGTCCTGGGGGACCGCGTCCGCGTCGAGATCGAGGACGCGGGAGGGGGCTTCGCGCCTCCCGGCCCTCCGAAGGCTGACGGGAGCGGGGGGTGGGGCCTGTTCCTCGTGGACGAGCTCGCCGATCGGTGGGGGATTCGGGATGGGCCTCCCACCCGGGTGTGGTTCGAGGTCGACGCCTGTCTGATCCCCGAGCGGGCGCCCCCACCCGGCGAGTGGCCGGAGACAAATGACTCGTTCGTCCTCGAGGCTGTACCGGCTGCGGTCGTGGTCACCGATGTGGAGGGGATCGTGACGCGGTGGAACTTACAGGCCGAGGCCTTGTTCGGCTGGAAGCCGGATGAAGCCGTCGGCCGCGATCTCAGCGTTCTCCTCTTCCCCGACGAAGCTGATGCGGGATCGGCGCCTTTCGCCAAACACCTTGGCATCGCAGGATCCTGGGAGGGCGACTGGGAGGCACGGCGGAACGACGGGACGATCGTGGTGGTCCACGTGGCGGCATCACCCCTCCGGGATGAGCGCGGTGGGCCGGTCGGCGTGGCGACGGCCTGGTTCGACGTCGGCGACCGCAAGCGGGTGGAGCAAGAGCTGGAGAAGCGTGTCGCCGAGCTTCGGGAATCGGAGCGCAACCTCCGGCTCATCACCGAGAACTCGCCGATCGCCATCCTGGCCTACGACCTCGACGAGAAGCTGCTCTACGTGAACCCGGCCGTGGAGGATCTCACCGGCTTCACCCCCGAGGAGATCGGGGAACGAACCTATCTCGATCTCGTCCATCCGGGGGACCGCAAACACGTCGAGGAGCGATGGCGATGGTTGCTCGCCGGCGGTCACATCGATGACGAGGAGGTCCGTTTGATCACCAAGGGAGGGGCCGTCAAGTGGTCCCTCTC
>JBIOXZ010000124.1:0-22250 GCA_044869895.1 Actinomycetota bacterium
TCCGGCCCAGGTGCTTGAATCGGCCAAATCGCAGGGTTGTAATCCGGCCGAAGGCGGCGGGTGGATCGTGTCCGAGGGATCGGGACGCCTGAAGTAGCGAACAAGGGGCCGCGCGGGGCGTCCAGCAACTCGGTTCGGACCGCCCCCGCCTTCCTTTTCCTTGTTCCCAGCAGCACCACGGCACGTTCCCAGGAGTCGTGGGTCGGGTCGGTGGACCGGTCGAGCGCCCTCTCCAGTCGAAGGAAGGAACCGGAAGGCGTCCTGCTGCGTACACCCCGGTAAGATGACTGTTCCAGCCTTGGGAGGTGGTCGTGGAAGCGCGCGAGAAGACCGAAGCCTGGCAGCGCTTCGCCGAGCGCTTCCGAGAGGTCGAGGCCAACGTCGAGAAGGTCGTCCAGGGCAAGCACCGTGAGATCCGGCTGGCCCTCGTCACCTTGGTCGCCGAGGGTCACGCACTGATCGAGGACGTCCCCGGTGTGGGCAAGACCATGTTGGCCAAGGCCATCGCCCGATCCATCGACTGCTCGTTCCGCCGTATCCAGTTCACCCCTGACCTACTGCCGACCGACATCACCGGCGTCAACGTGTTCAACCAGGAGCGAGGAGACTTCGAGTTCAAGCCCGGGGCCATCTTCGCGAACATCGTCCTCGGTGATGAGATCAACCGAGCCAGCCCCAAGACCCAGTCGGCACTCCTGGAGTGCATGGAGGAGCGACAGGTCACGATCGACACCGAGACCTATCAGCTCGGACAACCCTTCATGGTCATCGCCACCCAGAACCCCATCGAGCACGAGGGCACGTACCCCTTGCCCGAGGCACAGCTCGACCGGTTCATGATGCGGATCGCGATCGGCTATCCCTCCGCCGAGGTGGAGGCCGAGATCCTGGCCACCCACGGGGTCCAGTCGACGCTGACCGACATCGGGCCGGTGACCGACGCGCTCGGCGTCCGCGACATGATCGACATGGCTCGGCAGGTGCACGTCTCGCCGCCCATCCGCCGGTACATCGTCGACATCGTCGAGTCCACCCGGGTGCATCCTGACGTGTACCTGGGCGCCAGCCCCCGGGCCTCGATCATGCTGCTGCGAGCGGCCAGAGCCCTGGCCGCGGCGGAGGAACGGGATTACGTCATCCCCGACGACGTGAAGGGCCTTGCTCTGCCGGTCCTGTCCCACCGCGTGATCGTGACGGCCGACGCCGTGATGAGCGGTCGGACCGCGGGCGCGGTGCTGGCCGAAGTGATCAACGAGGTCACGGTCCCGGTCACCGGAAAGGCCTGACCCGTGCCCTCCGGGCGGGGCGCGGTGGTGCTCGCCGCCGGCATCGCCCTGTGGCTCGCCGCCCGGGTGGCCGGGTCGCCCATCCTCCACATGGTGGCCGTCGGACTGGTCGTCCTGCCGTTCGCCGCCGCGCTGTTCGCCCGATGGAGCCGGTTCCGAGTTTCGGTCCGGCGGCGTCTGTCCGACCAACGGATCGCCCCGGGCCAGCGCGTCACTGTCGAGCTCGAGGTGGAGAACGAGTCTCTCGTGTGGACCTCCTTCCTGCTGCTCGAGGACGCGATCCCTCGCCCCCTGGGCCGGAACGCACGGCTGGTCGTGGCGGGGATCCCCCCGCGCAACAAGCAGCGCGCCACGTACACACTTGCTCCCGAGGTCCGGGGGCGATACTCGCTCGGGCCGCTCACGGTAGACGTGTCCGATCCGTTCGCCCTCACGAAGCTTCGGATCGGCTTCGACCACCGGGACGACCTGGTCGTGACCCCCGAGATCGAGCGCCTGGAGTCCGGTCCGGCTTCCCCCTTCGGCGGCGCGAGCGGGCTGTCGCTCGCCCGGCACCTGTTCCGAACGGGCGAGGAGTTCTACACGATGCGCCAGTACCAGGAGGGCGACGACCTCCGCCGCATCCACTGGCCGAGCGTTGCCCGGTCCAACCAGCTCATGATCCGCCAGGACGAGTCCACCCGGCGATCCACGGGGGTGATCTTCCTCGACACGCGCGAGCCTGCCGTCGGATCGAGCCACACTCCATCCTTCGAGAAGTGCGTGTCGGCCGCCGCATCGGTCGGCGCGCTCCTGGCCCGGTACGGATTCTCGATCCGCCTGGCCACCTCGAACATGCCGCCCACGACGGTGACCGAGGACCAGATGCTCGAGGCGCTCGCCGGAGTTGGGCACGTGACGTCGCGGGCATTCTCCGCCGGCCTCACCCGGTTGCGGTCGGTCGCGGCCGGCGACACCACGCTCGTGGTCGTGACCGCACCGCCGCAGCCGACCGAGCTCACCTCCCTGGTCCGCTCGGGCGTGGTCTTTGGGCCCAAGCTCGCGATCCTGGTCCATCCAACGGACCCGCACGATCTTCCACCCGACCGACAGTCCCAACTCGAAGGCCGAGCGTCGTCGGCCCGCCTGTCGTTGTCCAGATCCGGATGGGAGGTGCTCGTCCTCCCCCCCACGGGAAGGCTTCGTGACGCATGGCAGCGCAGCAAGAACCCACTCCCCGATCTCACCAGCTCCTCGCGCTAGGCGCCGTCGGGCTCCTGGCCGCGGCCACCGCGATCGCGTTCGGCCGCGTGTTCGTGGGGCACGGAGCGACATGGAAGCTCCTCGTGGCCGGCCTGGTCTCGGTCGCCGTGGCCGGGCTCCTCGAACGACGGAGCTTGCTTCTGGCCACCGTGGCCAGCGCGGTATGCCTCCTGGTCACGCTGGCCGTCCTGGTCTTCCCCCAAACCACATGGGTCGGGCTTCCCACGTCCGAGACGCTCGCGGCCATCCGAGATGCTCTTGGACGCGTGGGAGAGCAGGCTCGCGTGCAGGTTGCACCGAGCGCGCCGCTCACCCCCCTGTTGCTCGCGGCGGTGACCGCGGTGTGGACGGCGTCGTTCTCCGCACACGCGTTGGCCATCCGAGCGGGAGCCCCCTTGCTCGCGGTCCTGCCATCGGTCGCCCTGGTCGGGTTCACCGACACCGTGATGCAGGACGGTGCGCGACCGGGCTACGCGCTCGTCCTGCTGTCGGCGGTGCTGTTCGTGTGCTTCATCGACGGGATCCGCCGCATCCGCCACTGGGGCCCGATGTGGGAGTCGCGGGGCAGGCCCCTGTCCGCCGCCACCGGACACGGCGCGCGGCGGGTGGCCACCCTCGCCGTGGCGGTCGCGGTCCTCGTTCCCGGGATCCTCCCGGGGTTCCATTCGGTGGCCCTTGTGGACTTCTCGACCGCGGGGGGCCCCGAGGTCCGCATCGACCCCTTCGTCTCGATCAAGGCCCAGCTTCAGCGGCGGGATCCCGTCGATCTGTTCCAGGTCACCTCGGTGGACGGGAGCGGTGACCCACGGGCCGCGTACTGGCGTCTGTACGCGCTCGACGAGTTCGACGGGATCACGTGGCGGAGCTCGGACCCGGAGGCCGAGCGGAGCCGGCTCCTTTCGACCCCGGCCACCCTGGCGCCGAGCTCGCCGTCCAGCCCGGCGATCGACCAGGGATACCGGATCCTCACGGACATCGCGAACCGGTGGCTACCGATGGCGTATCCGCCACAGACGGTGAACGTGCCGTTCGGCGTGATCCGCTACGACGCCGAGCTCACCGCGGCCATTGCGCCGGATACCTTCGGCGACCTCGACGATGGCCTCGAGTACTCGGTGCGATCGCTCGTTGTCTCGCCCGCGCCGGAGGAGCTCGACGTGGTCTCGGTCGCGCCCTCCGTCCTCCAGGGCATCGGCGTGCCGGATCGGTACACGTTCGTCCCCGACGACGTGCCCCTCTCCGTGCGGGGGATCGCCGAGGCGTGGACGGAGAATGCCTCGACGCCCTACCGCCAGGTGCTGGCGATCCAGCAGCGCTTCGTCTCCTCCGGCGACTTCCACTACTCCCTCGATGTTCGCCCCAAGGCCGACGCGAACGCGTTGGTGGATTTCTTGACCAAGACCAGGACCGGGTTCTGCCAGCAGTTCGCCGCCGCGATGGCCATCCTGGTCCGCGAGCTCGGCATCCCCGCCCGGGTGGCGGTGGGCTTCCGGCCGGGATCCCAGTCGGGAGACACGTTCACGGTGAGTACCGAGGACGCGCACAGCTGGGTGGAGGTGCTGTTCCCGGGGTACGGCTGGCTCCCGTTCGAGCCCACGCCGGGAGGATGGAGGAGTCCACTGGCCACCGCGGGCTCTTATCTCTCGCCGGAGACCCCGGGTGGATGCCCCCCCTCCCAGCCCGGCTGTGCCGCGGGGAGTGAGACGACCGAGGGGTCGGCGACGACGGGCGGCACCCTGACCGGCAAGCTCCAGCAGGTGGAGCTCTCGGTCCGCGACGACGGGGGGCGGCGCACGAGAGGCGGCGTCGAGACCCCCGTCCCCGACACCGGGTACCCCATCCCCTACCGGCTCCTGTTCCTCGCGCTGCTGGCCCTGGCGGCGCTTCTTCTCATCGCCGTCCCCATCGTCAAGGCCGCCTGGCGAAGGAGGATGGTTCGCGGGGCCCGGGATCCGGACGCGCTGGTGCTTCGGGCCTACCGGGTCTTCGACGGCGAGGCCGCCGATCTCGGCTTGGGGCGGGCGAGCGGGGAGACACTGGCCGAGCACCGCGATCGGTTGACAGGAACGATCCCCTTCTCCGACGGGCATCTCGATCGCCTGACGATCGCCGCCATCCGGGCCGCGTATTCGGAACGCTCGACCTCCGAAGCCGAGGCGCGCGATGCCCTCCGCGACGCCCGGACGGCGATCCGGGACATCCGGTCCGACGCCGGGTTGCTTCGGAGGCTCCGCGGGGTGTACAGGCCCGGACTGTGACCTAGCCGCGACTCTGGGCGTGGGCCGCGGCCTCTCGCAGCGCCCTGACGAACCGGTCCCGGTCCTCATGGAACTGTCCCACCTTGACCTCGACCCCGGTAGCGATCTCGTCGATGGCCACGAAGAATGCCAGCTGGCCCTCCCTGAGGGCGTCGAGGACCTCCTCGTTTCGCTTGGCCACCTTGAAGATGCTCACGCCGTCGGTGATGAGCTTCACCTCCGACAGGTGCCGGTCCAGAGCCGCCCGCCGGTTCAGATAGTCCCAGGCCCGTCGGACCCGTTGCAGGGACATCCCCCCGTCGAGGAGCGACTTGACCACCTTGAGGGCGACCAGGTCCCGGAAGGAATACATCCGCGGAACCCCCGGCCGTCCCCCCGTTCCCTGGACGGATGGCGTGACCAGGTTGATCTGGTCCCAGTATCGGAGCTGGCGGGGAGTGCAACCGGTGAACTTCGTAGCCTGATGTGCTGTGAACCCTTCCATCCGACGCGCGCCCTCCGACGACTCGTCACCCACCAACGAAACCGGTCGTCCGTCAGCTCGTCGAGGGGGAAGGTCCCGACATGCCCACGACGTTCACACCTCGGGGGAAGGTGAGCGTTGTTCTACTGCGCTGCGCGGTGTGGTGGCAAGTGCGCAGGATGATCGGGGCGCGCGGTCGTCGGTTCGTCGATGTGCTGTGGGTCGATGGTCCTACGGAATCACTGCGGGGGGGGCTCGGAGGGCCCGCGCATCCGGCCGGACAGGCGGGCCAACAGGGCCGCGATGGAGAACCGGCCCGACTGTTGCATCGCCCGGACCTGGTCCCTGCCGAGCTGTTTCAGGTATCGGTATATCAGGAGCGATGAGACGAGCATCACGCCGAAGCCGGCGGCCGCGATCCACAGCGAGATGGGGAACAGCATCAGCATGACGAAGCCAGCCAGGAACGCGAGCGAGGACCACCGGATCCGCCGAGCCAGGTGGGTGTAGAGCGACGTTCGGGAGACGGCCTCGACCAGGCGAGGGTCCTCCTCGGCCAACCGCTTCTCGATCTCCTCGAGGATCTGCTGCTCGTGCTCGGAGAGCGGCATCGGCTCCTACCTGTCCACCGGCGATCCCATTATAGGAAGGTGAACCTCTCCGGTTGAAGGTCCCATTCCCGTGCTCATCCATCGGCGGCCGGCCACGCGTCCTTCAGTCCACGCCGATACGGGCCTCGCCGACGGTATCGCGCCGGATCCGCCGGTCAATGAGCCGGCCGGTCGATGAGGGTGGCGGGGCCGGCGGCGCCCCGTCCGAACCGCCGCTCGATCCGGTCAACAGCCCGCTCCACGTCGCGCCACCGTTCTCCCTTGAGCAACGCCAGTTGCTCGGCCGCCCCCGGCGAGAGCCCGGTGGCCGCAACGCCCAGCAATCGCACGCGTCGGCGCGCGCCCGGCAGGCCTCGGTACAGCTCGCAGGCCACTTCATACAGGTCGGCCGCGACGTCGGTGGGCGCCGGCAGCGTCCGGGCCCGGGTGAGGGTGGTGAAGTTTGCCAATCGGACCTTGAGGACCACTGTCCTGGCCCGATAGCCGTCCGTTCGCAGTCGCGAGGCGACACGATGCGACAGGGCCAGGGCCTCACGCAACAGGTCCTCCTCGGCATCGAGATCGACGCCGAACGTCTCCTCGTGGGAGATGGATTTCGGCGGCTCGTAGGGGACGACCGCGCGGTCGTCGATCCCTCGCGACAGGTCGTGGAGTTCCCGGGCGTGCTGGTCGCCGATGAGCCGAGCGAGCACCGCCGGTGGGGTCCGGGCCAGGTCGCCGACGGTCCTCACCCCCAGCCGACCGAGCATCTCGACCGTCTTCTCCCCCACCCCCCACAGCGCCCGCGCCGGGAGGGGCTCGAGGAACGTGGCGACCGCCTCGTCCCTTACCACCACCAGCCCGTCGGGCTTGGCCTGCCGCGACGCCAGTTTGGCCAGGAGCTTGTTGGGGGCGACCCCCACCGAGCAGGTCACGCCGACCTCGGATCGGACCTCCCGGCGGACCCGTCCGGCGATCTCCTCGGGGAGCCCGAACAGAAGGACGGCCCCGGAGACGTCGAGGAAGGCCTCGTCCAGAGCGATGGGCTCGACGAGCGGTGTCACCGAGAGGAGGACCTCGCGGAACCGATTGGAGTGGGCCCGGTAGGAATCGAAGTCCGGAGGCAGGAAGACCGTGTCGGGGCACAGGCGCCGCGCCCGGACCGCGGGCATGGCGTTCCTGATGCCGAAGGCTCGAGCCTCGTACGAGGCGGACATCACCACCCCCCGCGAGCCGGCTCCCCCCACCACCACCGGCCTGCCGGCGAGCGAAGGATCCTTCTGGACCTCCACCGAGGCGTAGAAGGCGTCGAGGTCGACGTGGAGAACGGGTTCGATCACCATCCGGCCGAGCCTCCGCTCGCATGCCACAGCTTCCTGGGGGGAAGTCCGGGGAAGGGATCGCCCTCCGCCAGCGCCTCCGACAGCCGGCCGGCTCGCCGAGCCTGCTGGAGGCGGGTGAGGTCCCAGGCGTCCTCGGCGATGATACTCACGCCCTTCACCCCCGTCCGGCGAAGCCGTCCCCGCACGGCCAGGACGAAGGAATGGAACACCGTCTTCAGCACCTTCGCCTGCACCTTCTCGAACACCACCACCTCGACCGGCCCGGTCGCGTCGTCCAGGGTGAGGAACACGATCCGCTGGCCGCTCCGCACCGCGGGCGTCTGGGAGGCGACCTTCACCCCGGCCACTACGACCATCGCGTCGCTGCGCTCCTTGTGGAGGTCCCTGGCCCAGGTCACACCGAGGTCGGCGAGCAGCGGCCCGAAGAACGAGACCACGTGGCGCGATGCGTCCAGGCCGAGCACCTCCAGCTCGGCCCGTACCCGTTCGGCATCCGAGTACTCGGTGAGCGAGAACCGTGGTCCGTTCGCCTGGCTCGATGCCGACCACAGGTCCAGCGCGAGCTGGTCGCCCTCCCGCTGTGGATCGCTGACCATGGCCTCGTACAGGCGATCGCGGCGCGTGCCGGCGGGGAGGGCGTCGAACGCCCCGGCGTGCGCGAGGGCCTCGACGACCGGCCGTGACACGTTGGTCCGGCGCAGGAAGTCGCCGACATCCCGGAACGGCCGTTCGGCCCGGGTCTCCTGGATGGATCGGACCTCCGCATCGGAGATCCCGTGCACGTCCTTCAGCGCCAGCCGGATCCCGTAGTCCGCGCCGACGCGTTCGGCCACGTAGTCGGGTTCGCTCGCGTTCACGTCGAGCGGGAGGATCTCGATGCCGTGCTCCCTGGCGTCCTCCAGGATCAGCCGCCGGGGGTACATGCCGGGATCATGGGTCAGCACGCCTGCCAGGAAGTGCGCGGGGAAGTGGGCCTTCAGATACGCCGACTGGTAGGTGGGGACGGCGAACGCCGCGGCGTGGGCCTTGCAGAACCCGAACGAGGCGAACTGCGCGACATCGTCCCACGTTGTCTCGGCCACGTCGTCGGGGACGCCCCGTTCTCGTGCGCGGTTCAGGAAGTCCTCGCGGAGCGACGGGAGCTCCGCGTCGTCGTCCAGGTGCCGGCGGATGCGGTCGGCCGTCGTGAGGTCGTAGCCGGCCAGGGCGGCCAAGGTCCGCATGACCTGCTCGTGGTAGACGATCACGCCGAAGGTCTCGTGGAGCGCCGGCCGGAGCGCCGGGTGCGCGTAGACCGGCCGCTCCATCCCGTGCCGACGGTTCAGGTAGGGACGGATCATGTCCGACTTCACCGGACCCGGGCGGAACAGCGAGATGTCGACGATCAGGTCCTCCCACCGGGTCGGCTGGAGCTTCTGGAGCAGCTCCCGCTGGCCGGGCGACTCGATCTGGAAGCAGCCGAGGGTGTCGGAGGTTCGGATGAGCTCAAACGTCGGCCCGTCATCGAGCGGGATCTGGTCGAGGTCGACCTTCAGGGCCTCGGTCCGGGCGATCTCGTCCAGGGCATGGCGCATCGACGAGAGCATCCGGACCCCGAGGACGTCGAGCTTCAAGTACCCGAGGACCTCGACGTCGTCCTTGTCGGCCTGGATCATCCGATAGCCCTGGAACGACCGCTCGAGCGGCACCCGGTTCACCAGGTCGTCGTCCGACAGCACGATGCCGGAGGGGTGGAGCGCGAGGTGTCGGGGGAAGCCCTCCAGCCGCTCGGCCACCCGGAACAGGAGCTCGAGCTGCCCGGTGGCCAGGTTCGAGCCGGCGAGCTCGGGGAGGATCTCGATGGCCTTGCGGATGTCCTGGGCCCCGATGTGAGGGAAGGCCTTGGCCACCGTGTCGACCTCGACGTCTGGGTATCCCAGGGCCTTGCCCACCTCGCGGATGGACGAGCGGGCCCGATACGTGTCGACCATGGTCACGCAGGCGCACCGGTCCTGGCCGTACCGCGACAGGATCATGTCGTAGACGTCCTCGCGGCGGGCCGACTCGACGTCGACGTCGATGTCGGGGAGCTCGTCGCGGAGCGGGTTCAGGAACCGCTCGAACACGAGGTCGTGGCGGACGGCGTCGACGTCGGAGATGCCGGTGAGGTAACAGACCAATGACCCGGCCGCCGAGCCCCGGCAGGCGCAGCGGATCCCCATGGCCTTGATGTCCGCGACGATGTCGGCGACCGTCAGGAAATAGGCCGCGTACCCCATCCGCTGGATCAGCGCGAGTTCGAGGTCCAGGCGGTCCTTGACCTCTGGCGTCGCCTCCATCCCCCGTCCATCGATCCCTCGCCAGCATCGCTCGGCCAGGACCGAGGCCGCCGAGCGCCCCCTCGGCGTGGGGAAATCCGGGAAGTGGACCGTCCCAAGCCCGATGTCGAACGTGCACGAATCGGCGATCTCGATGGTTCGGTCACACAGGTCGGGGCGTTCGGCGAACAGCGCGCGCATCTCGCCGGCCGGTTTCAGGAAGCCCTCGGCGTTCACCCGCGAGACGTGATGGGACGCGACCGGCACGATCTCGCGCATGCACTCCAGGGCGTCGGCCAGGAACGCGTCCCCCGGGACCAGGTAGCGCACCGGGTTGGTGGCAACGGCCTTCGCGCCGATCCACTCGGCCAGCCGGAGCAGCATGCGGACCTCGGCGGCGGAGTTCGGCTCCAGGCGGTGCTGGATCGCGACGAACAGTCGCTCGCCGAACGTCTCCCTGAACGGGCCGATGGCGTTCCGTGCCGCGTCGAACCGCCCATCGACCGCCAGCGACCCAGGAAGCGAGGAGGGGCCGAGCAAGCACAGGAGCCCGTGGGCGTGGGCGCAGATCTGCTCGGACGCGAGCGAGGGATCGCCTCGCTCCCCGGTCATATGAGCATCCGTGATGAGACGGCACAGGTTGGCGTATCCCCGGTCGTCCTGGGCGATGAGGATCACGTTGGTGGCAGCGGGGACGGGGACTCCGGGCTGTGGGTCCCCTCGTCGCTCGGCGGGCAATATGCCGCAGGAACCTCCACGGCGCCTCGCTCCTCGACCCACACCCTCCGCCCCCATCCCCGCCGCCGACCCTAGATCGACCCGGCCGACCGCGACCTCTCTCACCGTCAGGGTGGCGCCGAGGATGGGTTTCACCCCGGCCTTTCGGCACGCGGCGACGAACCGGGCGGTCCCATACAGCCCGTCCCGATCGGTGAGCGCCACCGCCGGCATACCGAGCCCGGCCGCACGGCGCGCCAGGTCCTCGGGAGAGAACGCCCCGTCCTTCAAGGAGAAGAAGGACCGGACATCGAGGTGCACGAATCCGGGGGAGGTTCCCAATCGCTTCGTCGAAGATCAGTCCCAGAGGCGCTCCACGTGCCACCGGTCGGCGGCCCGGTCGTGGTACAGGTCCCACACCGCCCCGCCCCTGGCCTCCACCCGCCAGTACTCGCGGTCACGGCCGTCGGCCCACCAGCGGCCCTCGACCCGCCACCGGCCGATCACGTCGGCCACCTCGTAGCGCCGGTCCCGCCACATGAACACGGCGGGCATCCCGGCGTCCCGCTCGACCCGCACCTCATCGTCGTACCGCTTGGCCATAGCCGGTCCGCCTCGATCCTCGCCTGCCAGTCGAACGTATGTTCGAGAGGGGAAAACCGACTCTACCCCCGGGCCCGGACAACGGTCAAGCCGAGGTGTTTTCGGGAGGAGCGGATGGGCGTTCGTGCCGGCGGGCGCCGGTCGGTATCGTTCCGGCGCGAGGAGGATGGATGGCCGAAGCTGAACCGGATGAGCCGCTCGTGGCCGTCGTCCCCAACTTCAGCGAGGGCCGCCGACGGGACGTCATCGACGCCATCTGCGCCGCCCTGGAGGTCCCCGGCGCCCACCTGGTCTACCGGCAGTCCGATCCGGACCACAACCGGCTCGATACGACGGTGCTCGGCACCCCGGATGCCGTGCGCCGGAGCGCCCTCGCCGGCGCCGCGAAGGCCGTCGAGCTGATCGACATGGAGCGGCATACGGGCAGCCATCCGAGGATGGGCGCCGCGGATGTGATCCCGTTCGTGCCGCTTCGAGGGATCACGATGGACGAGACCGTCGAGCTCGCGCGCGGCGTCGCACGCGAGCTCGCCGACACCCTGCACCTCCCCGTCTACCTGTACGACCGGGCCGCGCTCGTCCCCGAGCGGCGCAGCTTGGCCGAGATCCGCAAGGGCGAGTACGAGGTGCTCAAGGAGGCCGTGGCCCGAGGGGAGCGGCTTCCCGACTTCGGACCGCACGCGATCGGTCGAGCCGGCGCCACCGCGGTTGGCGCGCGGAAGCCCCTGATCGCGTTCAACGTCTATCTCTCCGGCACCGACGAGGCGGGGGCCAAGGAGATCGCCCGCGCGGTACGCGAGTCCTCGGGTGGCCTGCCGGCGGTCCGGGCCATCGGCTTCCTGGTCCCCGAACGGGGCGGTGTGACCGTCTCGATGAACCTCGTGGACCACGAGGTGACCGGGTTGCGCTCGGCCTTCGAGGCGGTGAGGGTTGAGGCCGACAAGCGGGGCATGGCGACGCTGTCGAGCGAGATCGTCGGCCTGGTCCCCCAGGCCGCGATAACCGATCAGGACGTGATCGATCTTCGACTGGAGGGGTTCGATGAGGACCACCAGATCCTGGAGCGGCTGGTGAACCGGGCGAGGCGGGGCGGGCGATCGTGATCGGCGAGCAGACCATCGACCGGTTCGTTGCCACGCTCGCCTCCGACTCCCCCACCCCGGGGGGCGGCGCCGTCGCCGCCCTGGCCGGGGCGGCCGGCGCAGCCCTCATCGAGATGGTGTGCAACCTCACGATCGACAAGAAGAACTACGAGGACTCGTGGGACCGGATGCGCGAGCTCCGCGGCCAGGCCGAACGAGCTCGAAGCGAGCTCGTGGCGTTGGCAGACCGGGACGCGACCGCGTTCGACGGCGTGATGGAGGCCTTCCGCATGCCCAAGGACACCGAGGAGCAGCGGGCCGTCCGGGCGGCGGCGATCCAGGACGGCTATCTCGCGGCGTCCCAGGTTCCGCTGGAGATCGCCAAGGCCTCCGCTTCCCTCATGCCGATCGCCCTGGAGACCGTGGAGGCGGGGAACGTGAACGCGGCCTCCGACGGGGTGTCGGCCGCGCAGATGCTGTTCGCGGGGACGGCGTGCGCGATCTACAACGTCCAGATCAACGCCGCCGCGCTCAAGGACGAGGCCGCGGCCGTGGCGCTCCGGGACGAGGTCGCAGCATTGCAGGGCAAGGTCGAGGGGTTGCTCGCCGCGGCGAACGCCGCCTTCGCGACGCGTCTCGCGTCGTAGCCACGCGTGCGCCGCTTTCGAACCGGCGAGCCCATCGTCCTCAGGGAGATATGGCGGGGCCAGATCTGGTCCGCCCGACCGATGATCGTGGTCCACGACGAGGAGGACCAACGGATCCTCTACACGCCGAACGGCATCCGGCTGATGGTCGCGGCGTGGAACGGGAAGGAGCTCCGGCTACCGGAGGGCGAGTGGGATCTCCTCGAACGGACGTGGGCCAGGGGACCGATCCTCTCCTTCTCCTGGCCCGCCGTTGGCCATGCAATCCTGCTGTTCTTCCATCCGGACCGGACCGCGTGGACCTGGTACGTGAACGTCGAGTCGCCCCTTCGTCCGACGGAGCTCGGCTTCGATACCGAGGATCGCGTCCTCGACGTGGTGGTTGCCCCGGACCGATCGGGCTGGGAGTGGAAGGACCGGGAGGAGCTGGAGGAGTCGGTCCGGCGGGGCCTGTTCACGCCGGCCCAGGCGGCGGAGTTCGAGGCCGAGGCCGAACGCGGGCTTCGCCGGCTCCTGGACCGGGAGCCGCCGTTCGATCGGGACTGGACGACCTGGCGCCCCGATCCTTCCTGGGCCGTGCCCGAGCTCCCGCCGGGATGGGACGCCGTCTAGGGTATGCGGCGATGCCAAATCTCGATCCCTCGGCCCTCCGGCTAAGGTTCCCCGCACTGAGCAGAACGGTCGACGGACGGCCTTGCGTCTTCGCCGACGCGCCAGGTGGCACCCAGGTCCCGGAGGCGGTCATCGAGGCCATGGGCGCCCATCTGCGAACGAGTAACGCGAACACGCACGGAGCCTTTGTCACCAGCGCCGAGACGGACCGCCTGATCGAGGAGGCGCATCGCGCGGGCGCCGATCTCCTCGGCTGCGGCTCCGATGAGGTCGTGTTCGGTCCGAACGCCACCACGTTGCTGTTCGCGCTCTCGCGCTCCGTCGCGCGAACCATCAGACCAGAGGACGAGATCGTCGTCACCCGGCTGGACCACGACGCGAACATCCGGCCATGGCTCATGGTGGCCGAGGACGCGGGGGCCACGGTTCGATGGGTCGACGTCAGCGACGACGACGTGACGATCGATCGCGCGTCGTTCGATGACGCCCTGTCCGACCGGACGAAGGTGGTGGCCTTCACGCTGGCGTCGAACGCGGTTGGCACGGTGCCGCGTGCGGAGGAGCTGGCCCGCGCCGCGCACGATGCGGGTGCCCTCGTCGTGTGCGACGGCGTCCACGTGGCGCAGCATCGGCTCATCGACGTGCATGCGATCGGGGCCGACGTGGTGGTCTGCTCCCCGTACAAGATCTTCGGTCCGCACCTGGGCATGCTGTTCGGTCGCCGGGAGCTGCTGGGATCGTGGCGCCCGTACAAGGTCCGGCCGGCGAGCGAGGATGTCCCCCACCGATGGGAGACCGGGACCCAGAACCACGAGGGGCTCGCGGGGTTCGTGGCCGCCGTCGACTACCTGGCCGACGCGGGAAGAACGTACGGGAACCCCTCCGGCGCGAGACGCCGGGACGCGATCGCCGAAGCCTTCGAGGCCATCGGGGCCCACGAGGCCATCCTGTCGCGCCGGTTCCTCGAGGGCATCGACGACATCGACGATCTCCGCCTGTTCGGCATCGCCGACACCGACCGGGTGGAGGAGCGGACCCCGACGTTCGCCGTCCGCCTGGGCGACCAGCACCCCTTGGAGACGGCCAAGCTCCTCGGGGAGCGCGGGATCTTCGTGTGGAACGGTCACTATTACGCCCTCGAGCTGATGGAGCGCCTGGGCCTGGAGGAAACCGGCGGGGCGGTACGGGTGGGGTTCTGCCATTACAACACGGACCAGGAGGTCGACCGGGTCCTCGCGGAGCTGGCGTCGCTGACGTGAGCCGCCGGAGCAACTCCGACGGATTTCCGCAGGTCGGAGCGCGGGTAGAATTGGCCGGGTTCCCGCACCGAACCTGAGAGGAACGCGATGCGCATCCTGATCCTGGGCGGCGACGGCTACCTCGGGTGGCCGACGTCCATGCACTTCTGCCGGCGCGGCCACGAGGTGCACGCGCTCGACGACTACCTGCGACGCCGGGCCCACACCGAGGCCGGCACCGACTCCCTCACCCGGATCCTCCCGTCCCTCCCAGCCCGGGCGAAGGCCTGGCGTGAGGTCACCGGCCTGGAGATCGAGGTGACCGAGGGCGACCTGTTGGACTGGGAGGTCGTGGAACGGGTCTTCCGAGAGTTCCAGCCGGAGGCCATCGTCCACTACGGTGAGATGCCCTCGGCACCCTACTCGATGATCGACCGTGAGCACGCCTCGTTCACCCAGACGAACAACGTGATCGGCACCCTGAACGTCCTGTTCGCCATGACCGAGCTCGCCCCTCAGGCCCACCTGGTCAAGCTGGGCACGATGGGCGAGTACGGCACGCCGAACATCGACATCGAGGAGGGGTTCATCACCATCCAGCACAAGGGCCGAAGCGACACCCTGCCCTTCCCCAAGATGCCGGGGAGCCTCTACCACCTGAGCAAGGTGCACGACTCGCACAACATCCAGTTCGCCTGTCGCATCTGGGGACTGCGGTCCACGGACCTCAACCAGGGCGTCGTGTACGGCATCGAGACGGACGAGACGACACTCCACCCCAGCCTGGCCACACGGTTCGACTACGACGAGGTCTTTGGCACCGCGCTGAACCGGTTCTGCCTCCAGGCCGTTATCGGCCACCCGCTCACGGTATACGGGAAGGGAGGCCAGACTCGCGGCTACCTGAACATCGTCGACACGCTGCGGTGCGTCGAGCTCGCCGTCCAGAATCCCCCCGAGCCCGGGGAATATCGGGTGTTCAATCAGTTCACCGAGCAGTTCTCCATCCTGGACCTGGCCCGACAGGTACACGACGCGGGCGCGGCGTACGGCTTGCCCGTCGAGGTGCGTCACCTCGACAATCCGCGGGTGGAGTCAGAGGAGCATTACTACAACCCCGCGCACACGAAACTCCTCGACCTCGGGCTGGAGCCCCACCTGCTGTCGGAGACGCTGATCGAGTCGATGTTCTCGGCGATCGAACGGCACAAGGACCGCGTCATCCTGGATCACATCATGCCGAGCACCAGGTGGCGTCCGCCGGCTCGCGAGCGCACGCCACGCTGAGGGACGAGGCATGATCGCCCTGCGGATCCTCGGAGGGCTGGCGGCGGTCGCGTTCCTCGCCATCGCCATCGCCCGTCACCAACGACGCCGGATCAGCCGGCTATCGCTCATCATCTCGTCGGTCCTCACCATCGGGGTCCTGCTCCTGGCCATCGTGCCCGACCTGTTCAATCCCATCTTCGATCTCCTGCACTTCAGGCCGGGAAGCGGGCGGCGCCTCACGGCACTGCTGCTCGTCGCGGTCGCCGTCCTGTTCGCCCTGGTGATCCGGTTGCAGTCCCACGTGGACGTGAACGAGCGGAACGTCCGGCTGCTGGTCGAGGCCTTCGGCAGGGAACGGTTCGATTGGGACGCGGCCAGGCCCCTGCCGTCGGGGAAGGGCATCGTGGTCATCTCCCCCGCCCACAACGAGGGGGGGAACGTGGGGGCGGTGATCCACGCGATGCCCGAGGAGATCGACGGGTACGACGTCGTCCCCATCGTCATCGACGACGGCTCCGTGGACGGCACGGCCGACGCGGCGCGACGGGCGGGAGCGCTCGTGGCCAGCCTTCCGATCCGCCGGGGCGGAGGGCTGGCGCTCCGGGTGGGTTACGAGATCGCGCTGCGGCTGGGGGCGGACATCGTGGTGACGATCGATGCCGACGGGCAGCACCTGCCCGAGGAGATGCCCGTTCTGGTCAAGCCGATCATCGAAGGCCAGGCCGACCACGTGAACGGCTCGCGGATGCTCGGCGAGTTCGAGCGAGGACCCCTGATCCGTCACGCCGGCGTCCACTTCTTCTCGTGGCTGGTGACCATCCTGGCCGGCCAGCGGATCACCGACGCGTCCAGCGGGTACCGGGCCACCCGGGCGGACACGCTTCGCAAGCTGGTGCTGGAACAGGACCAGTTCTGGAGCTCGGAGGTGCTGATCGAGTGCCTGCGACACCGAGCACGGATCGTGGAGGTGCCGGTCACGTTCCTCACCCGGCGCGGCGGGGAGTCGAAGAAGCCGAAGTCGCTTCGCTACGGCTGGCACTTCTCCAAGGCCATCGCTAAGACCTGGCTGCGCTAGCGAGCACCGAGGCCACCTCCGCGGCCAGACCCGCGTTGCACTCCAGCAGGGCCAAGTTCGCCCGGAGGCTCTGGCCACCGGTCCGCTCGGCGAGGCAGGACAGCAGGAACGGGGTCACCTCCTTGCCCCGGACCCCTCGGCGCATCGCGGCCTCCTCACAAACTCGAACGGCGTCGGCCACCACATCGCGGTCCAGCGCGACGCCGTCGGGAACGGGGTTGCACAGGACGACGGACGAGCCGATGCCGAGCCTTCGGAGGGCCAGGATCACGGCGGCCGCCGCTCCGGGAGTCTCGACGTGGTGCTCCAGCAGAACCTCGGCGTGCCCGGCCACGAAGAACGGCAGCCGGTCGGACCGGTAGCCGAGCACCGATACGCCCAGCTCCTCGAGGCGTTCCATGGTGGCCTCGGGGTCCACGATCGACTTGGGACCGGAGCACACCACCAGGACGGGCGTCGCGGCGAGCTCGAGCAGGTCCGCCGAGACGTCGCCGGAGCCCCGATGCACCCCGCCGATCCCACCGGTCGCCAGGACGTCGATCCCGGCACGATGGGCAGCCCACGATGCCGCCGAGACCGTGGTCGCGCCGAGGCCACCCGATGCGACGACCATCGGCAGGTCCCTCCGGGCGACCTTGGCCGCCGCACCCGGCACCGTCAGGCGAGCGAGGTCCGCGTCCGCGAGTCCGATCCGAACCTCACCGCCGTCGACGGCGATCCAGGCGGGCACGGCGCCCGTCGCGCGGATGGCGCTGGCCATGGTGCGGGCGGCTTCGTCGTTCTGCGGAACCGGCAGGCCCTGCGCCAGGACACTCGTCTCCAGAGCCACGACGGGCCGTCTGCCGGCGAGGGCCTCGGCTACCTCCTCCGAGAGCCCGATCGGGCCGGTCATCCCGCCGTGGGCCACAGGTCGGGGCCTGCGGCCACCCGGGCACCCGCGGCGCACGCCACGCGAAGCGCCTCCCCGGGTGAGGCACCCGTCGCCAGGGCCGCGAGGAACACGCCGTCGAAGGCATCGCCGGCGCCGGTCGGATCGGCCTCCACGACGGGCTCGCCCTCGTAGCGAATGAGTAGCCCCTCCCACGACATCGCCGCGCCCCGCGGGCCGCGCTTCACGCACACGACCTGGTATCGCTGGGCCAGGGTCTCCGCGGCGTCCTCTCCCCGCCTGCCACACAGCACCTCGGCCTCGAGCTCGTTCACCAGCAGGACCGAGGCCGAATCCGTCACGGCGAAGAACCGGGTGGTGCCGAACTCCCGCAGGAGCGGCCAGGAGGCCGCGTCCACGGCCACGTATCGAGCCTTCGCGCGTTTCAGGGCGGCCATCGCGGCTGGAAGCGATCCCTCGTCGAGCAGGAGGTAGCCCGAGACCAGCACCGCAGTCGCCTCGATCTCGGCGGGGAGGTCAGCGGGGGACAGGCGAGCGTTCGCCCCCCGGTCGGCGACCATCGATCGCTCCCCCGCCGAGTGGACGACCAGCAGCGCTCCGGTTCGCGCCTGGGCGTCCACGGCGAGGACGGTCTCCACACCGTGCTCGGCGATCGATTCCTGGAGCAGCCGACCGCTCAGGTCGTCGCCGACCCGTCCGTGGAGCCGGACCGAGGCCCGGGTCGCCGCCCCCCAGACGGCGGCGTTCGCCGCGCTGCCCCCCGGTCGAACCGACACCCGCCCGTGGACGTCGCCTCCCTCCGCCAGCGCCGTCGCCTCCACACTGACGTCGACCATCACGTCGCCCACCGTGACCAGGTCCATGGCCGGACAACCCTATCGCGGGGTCGGAGCGGACCAGCGGACTGAAGGTCCGGTCGGCTGGCGACCCCGAAACCTTCGTCGTCGAGCGTCAGCCCATCGAGGCCCGGGGAGACCGGCGAGCCGAGCGCCGCCAGTGGTAGACAAAAACCACGTAGGAGGCGAGCAGCGAGAGGCCACCGGTCACGAGCTGCGCGATCCCACCCTGGCGTTCGGCGGTCGGAGACGAAAACTGCGCGGTGATCCCCGGGGCGATGAGCCTGAACAGCCCGTAGCTTGCCGCTGCCCCAGCCACCAGCGCGATCAATACCGAGACGAAGCAGACGGCGTGAACGTAGGCTTGGTAGGTTCGCCACGCCGGGCTGGCTTCCACGCCCGGCTCGGTCAGGAGCTCTCGGGCCCAGGCCGCGTGGAGGCGGAGGACGATCCCCGCCGCCAGGGCGATGACGGCCGCCTGGACCGCCATCCGCCACAACTCCCGGTCTGGGTCGAACGACTGGAACTGTGCCACGTCCGAGTGTGTTTCGGATCCTGGCACCGGCGTGGTGAGTCCCTCGGACCCGCCGACCGATCCGTACCCCGCCCCGGACGATCCGATCGTGACCGGGAACTCCCCTCCCACGTCCGAGAGGGGGATGCGCACCACAGCCTGGACCACTCCGATCAGCGCGAACAGCGTGATGAACAGCGAGATGAAGATGACGGCGAAGAGATAGAGGGCGTAGGTACGGCCGCCCGTGGTGTCCGGCTCGCCTCGTCCCGCGAGGGCCAAGACCCCCAGGACGACGAGCCCCAACAGGACCAAGGGGATCAGCCCGAGGATGGCGAAGAACTCCAAGTCAGCCGAACCGTACCATCAGGCCCTCTCCGTGATTCCCGCGGCCTCCTCGGCCCACCGACCGAACGCGCCCCAGAACGGATCCAGCCCGGGGTGCTCGAGCGGTTCGTCGCCCCGATCGGTCATCAGGACGGCACCGCGCTCGGCTTCCGTCACCTTCCCAACGATCGCGGCATCGATGCCGGCGTCCCCGAGCGCCGACACGAACGCGTCGGCTCGGGCCGGGACCACCGTACAGATCAGCGTGCCCTCGGAGATCGACGTGTACGGGTCCATGCCGACGTGCTCGCACACGGCACGGACCTCTGCCCGCAGGGGGATCCTGGCTCGCTCGACGCGCATCCCCACGCCGGAGGCCGAGGCCACCTCGGTGAGCCCCCCGAGCACGCCGCCCTCCGTTGCGTCGTGCATGGACGTCACCCCCTCGTCCCGAAGGCCGAACTCCCGGGCCACGGCAGCCTCCGGCACGACGGTCATCCGCTCGAACAGGGCGTCGGCCGCATTCACCACGTCCTCCCCCAGGCTCCGCGCCAGACGCTCGGGGAACGTGGCCGCGAACAGCGCGGTGGCCTCGATTCCCGCGCCCTTCGTGACAACGATCGCGTCGCCGCGTCGCGCCATCTTCGGCGTGACGTAGCGGTCCTCCGGACCCGCGGCCATGCAGACGGCCCCGCCGACCATGGGCCATGCGCAACCCTCGTATCGGGCGGTGTGTCCGGTGACGACGGCGATCCCGATGTCCCGGCACGTCCGGTGGAACGCATCCCACAGGGTGGTCAGTTCCTCGTCGGTGACCTCCGGTGGCAGGTTCAGGTCCACCGCCATCCACCGAAGGGAAAGGCCGCTCGTGGCGGCGTCCGAGGCCAGGATGTGCACGGCGAACCACGCCGCCCGCTCCCAGCCGTACGCCGGGACGACGAACACTGGGTCAGCGGTCAGCGCCAAGGCAACGCCGTCGGCCACCCGCACGACGCCGACGTCGACACCGTGCTCCGGGCCCACCAGCACGTCGGGATCCTTCGCCCCCAGCCGGCGCAGGATGACCTGGTCGAACAGCTCCGCCGTGGCCTTGCCTAGGCGCGGCTCCGCCATGTCGGCTCAGCCTCCCGGCACGGATGCGTGCGCCCGGACGAGTTCGACGAGCTCCTGAGTCGCCTTCACGGGATCGGGAGCGGCCCCCACGGCCGAGACGACCGCGATGCCGGCGGCCCCGGCCGCGAGGACCTCCGGGGCATTCGAGGGATCGATCCCCCCGACCCCGACGACCGGGAGCGATGTCGCCTCGACGATGGCTCGGAGTCCGTCGAGCCCGATCGGGACGGCGTCGGTCTTCGTCGGCGTGGCGAACACCGTGACCCCGACGTAGTCGGCTCCCGCTCTCTCAGCCACATCGGCCTGCTCCGGCGTCGCCACGCTGATCCCCAGCACTCCCCGTAGGCCGAGTCGCTCGCGGGCGGTCTCGGAGTGGTCACCCTGGCCGACGTGCGCCCCCCCGGCCATGACTGCGACGGCGATGTCGATGCGGTCATTCACGACGAACAGGACGTGGCTCCTCCGGCAGCGTCGTTCGATCACCCTCGCCGCGGATCGCAGCTGGTGGTCCGAGAGCTCTGGCGCGCGGAGCTGCACCACGTCGGCTCCGCCCTCGATCGCCGCAGTCGCCACCCCGATGTGCCCACGACCCGGGACGAGCCCGCTCGAGGTGATGACATGGAGTCGGAGCCGTTCCGGATCGATCGCGCCCATCGTTCCCTCCGCCCGCATTACCGGGATCAGGTTCCTCGGGTCGCCGGCGCTTGCTTGTTCTGGGGCTACCGCTTCGCTGCTTGAGCCCCAGAGCCGGCCTCTCAGCCCGGTTGTCCCGAGCTCCCCGGTGGTTCCACGTCAGTATAGGTCGCTATCTTCGGTTGACGGCTTGGGCCCGAGCCAGAGCCCGTTCCCGCGCCACGCGCTTCCAGTCGCTCCTCGTCCTGGAGAACAGGATGTCGGTGGCGATCTGGAAAGCGCCGATACCGGCCAGGACCCAGGCGGCCCACGCCGGCCCACCCGCCGCGAGGCAGAACCCGAGGGCCACGAACGGGGCGATCTTCGTGGCCAATGCACCGGAGGCGTGCATCCAGGCTCGCGCTCCTGGTGGGGTCCGAAGGTAGGAGGCGTAGTCGATCTTCAGACCGGGCCAAGGAGGAAACGACGCTCCGATGTAGTAGGCCAGGAACGAGATGCCGACCAGGCGACCAACGGCCCAGTGGGCGAGGTCGTGGACGCATACGGACCACGCCCCGCCCGCGACCACGAACGACGATCCGGCCACGGTCGGGTTGTCGCTTCGCATGCCGTACACGACGGCCGCCGCCCCGAACAGGACGCCGATCACGAGCACCAGGTTTCCGAACCACACAGGGAACCGGAACCGGACCCGCGTCTCGAAGGCCCTGCGGTCGATCCGGCCGACCTGGTCGGCCCAGTGCTGGGCAAGCATGGGCTCGACCTTCACTCGGCGGAGCAGTCGCCAGAATCCGAGCCCGGAGAGGTCCGTCCGGCCCGCCTCGACGGCTGATTCGATCCGGGCGAACGCGTCCTGATAGGTTTCCCCGTCCGGAGGAAGACCCCCAGGTTCGCCCATCCGGCCTCCGTTCCACGCTACGATGGGCCCCGGCCCTTCACACGTCGCCCGCGCGCGGGAGGTCCAGCGACGTCCAGCCGTACACAACCAGACCGCACGATCCGCATCTCCGAGACCCCATCCAGCCTAACCACGCTCGATGGCCGGTACCACGTCGTGGAACGGGTCGCCGCGGGGGGGATGGGCGAGGTCTTCAGGGCCCACGACGCCGTCCTCGAACGAGAGGTGGCCGTCAAGGTGTTGCACCCCAACCTGGCCTCCGATCCGGGTTTCGTGGACCGGTTCCGACGAGAGGCTCGGGCCGCGGCGGGGCTGGGC
>JBIOXZ010000125.1:0-11218 GCA_044869895.1 Actinomycetota bacterium
GGGGGCCCGGACCAGGGTCGTCAACTCCCGCACGCCGTAGAGCACCGAGATGGCCAGGAGGAACGCGCCGACGGCCACCCGGAGATTGCCCTCGCTCGCTCCGAGGGCGATCTTCGCCCCTACCCTCGCCCCGGGGACGACCCCCACCGTCAGGACCAGGAAGATCGACCAGTCGATGTGCCCCAGGGTGGCATGCACGATGGTGCCGGGGACGACGAGAGCAGAGATCGTCACCAGCGAGGTTCCGAGGGCCCGCTTGATCGGCATGCCGATGAACGTGGTGAACGCGGGGACCATGATGACGCCACCCCCGATCCCGAGCAGGCCCGAGACGAAGCCGGCGACCAGGCCGACGGCCGCGTACTTCCAACCGGGCGTCTTCCCCAGCTTCCACGGCACCCTGGGCCGGCGGTTCCGGATCACCTGCACTCCCGTCCAGCCGATGAGGGCCGAGGTGATGAGCAGGAGCAGGTGGGCGTTCACCACTTCGGTGAGGACCGCTCCCACGATGGCCCCGGCGATCCCCGGTCCGACCGCCCACCGGAAGGCCCGGACGCTCATCTCGCCGGCCCTCCCGTAGGAGATCGCCCCCACCACCGAGGTGGGGAACATCACGGGGAGCGGCGTCGCCACGGCCTGGATGGCCGTGCCCCCCAGCAGGACGTTGATGGCCGGTGTCGTCACGGATCCACCGCCGACGCCGAACAGACCCGACCCCACGCCGGCCACGAACCCGACGAGGACGCCGACGATCGCCTGGACCGGCGTCATGCGAGGCGCTCGGCTGCCCGCTGGAGGACCTCGCGCTCGCCCTTGTACGTTGCGCGACGAAGCGTGACCGAGAGGGGGAACCATCGCACGTCCTCCATCTCGTGGTCGTGCCGCGAGACGTCGCCGCCCGTCGCGAGCATCAGGAAGAAGTGGACGGACTTTCGGATCCGCACGCCCTCCCACACGTAGAAGTAGCGGATCTCTCCGAGGGAGGCCTCGACCTCGGCCTCCAGGCCGGTCTCCTCCTGGACCTCACGGACCGCCGTTTGCTCCGGGGTCTCGTCCGGCTCGACCAGGCCCTTGGGCAGGCCCCACGCCAGATCGCCTCGTCGGGTCCGCCGGGCCGCGAGGACGACCTCGACGCCCTCGTCCGAACGGCGGTAGACCACGCCGCCAGCGGAGACCTCGCTTCGAGTTCTCACCACCGACCGCGCCGAGGACCCAACCTATACTTGCCCCCCGTGGTCGATCGCATCATCGAACTCCTGCGTCCGTACCTCTCGGCGCCCTGGGGATACGCGATCGTTGGTGCGGCCACGTTCCTCGAGAACTCGGTGGGGGCGGGGGTCATCGTTCCCGGCGAGACCCTCGTCATCATCGGCGGATTCTATGCGCGCCTCGGCGAGCTCTCGCTTCCGTGGGTGGCCGTCGCCGCGTGCGTGGGCGCCATCCTGGGGGATAACGTCGGCTACCTGATCGGCCGGCGGTTCGGTCGAGGGTTCCTGGAGCGCCACGGGCGCCGGCTGTTCATCACGCCCGAACGCCTGGAGCGGGCCGACCGGTATTACCGGAGCCACGGGGGAAAGACCGTGTTCCTGGGCCGGTTCATCCCGTTCGTGCGGAGTGCCGGGTTCCTCCTGGCGGGGGTGGCGCACATGCGGTGGCGGAGGTTCCTCTTGTACGACGTCGCCGGCTCGGTGGTGTGGGGGATCGGGAACGCCCTCCTCGGCTACCTCATCGGTGCCTCGTACGAGCGATGGAAGGGCTATGTCACGCCGGTCGGACTGGGCATCCTGGTGCTCCTGGTCGCGTTCATCTTGGGGACCCGGTGGTGGGGCCGCCGCCGGGCGGCCCGCCGCGAGGTGGCCGAGCGCCGGGTGGCTGGCCAGGCAGTGGGGCCCGACGCGGCCGTGGACCTCAAGGTGGACGGGAGGCCCGCCGACGACTGATTGGGGATGGACATCGCCGAGCTGCTCCGCTTCGCCGTCGAGATGGGCGCGAGCGACCTTCACCTCAAGGCGGGCAACGTCCCGTTCATCCGCGTGGATGGCTCGCTCCGGCCGACCAGCTTCGAGTCGCTGACGCCGATCGAGAGTCAGACGTTCGCCGCGCAGCTGATGCCCGACCACAAGATGCGGGAGTTCGCGGCCACGAACGAGGCGGACTTCGGCTACACGTTGCCCGGCGTGGGGCGGTTCCGGGTGAACGCGTTCCGCCAGCGGGGGAACGTTGGCCTGGCCATCCGGCGGGTTCGTGCTGAGGTACCTACGTTCGAGGAGCTGCTCCTTCCGCCGGTGATGAAGGACCTGTCCGACTCGAGCCGTGGGCTCGTCCTGCTAACCGGTCCTACGGGGACGGGCAAGACCACCACGATCGCCGCAGTCATCGGCCACATCAACCGGACCCGGCGCGCGCACATCGTGACCATCGAGGACCCCATCGAGGTGGTCCACGAGGACGACCTCTCGATCATCCAGCAGCGCGAGATCGGCCTCGACACCGAGTCGTATGCGAACGCGCTCCGCCACGTCATCCGCCAGGATCCGGATGTCGTGTTCATCGGCGAGATCCGCGACCCCGAGTCGGCCCTGTCGGCCATCCAGGCGGCGGAGACCGGGCATCTGGTCATCTCCACGATGCACACGATCGACGCCACCGAGACGATCAATCGGCTCCTCGACCTGTTCCCCCCGCAACAGCAACGCGAGGTGCGCACCTCGTTCGCCGGCGCTCTCCGTGGCATCGTGTCGCAACGCCTCGTCCCCCGGGCCGACGGAAAGGGACGGGTTCCCGCCGTGGAGGTCATGATCGCCACCGGCCGCGTCTACGAGCGGATTATCGACCCGGAGTCCACGATCCAGATCCGCGACGTCATCGCCGAGGGCACGTACTACGGCATGCAGACCTTCGACCAAGCCCTGGTGAACATGGTGAAAGACGGCCTCATCGCCGAGGACGATGGACGACGGGCCTCCACCACCCCGCACGACTTCAACCTCGCGCTCCGCGGCGTGATGACCCGGGGGACCCCGCAGCTGATCTAGGCCTCCGGCTCGCCAGCCGCTCGACGGGCTGCGCGCTCGAATGGGTGGCGTCGGTACCCGAACCGCACCGCGAGCGCGAGGTACGCGGGGATGAACAGCGGGCCCCAGGCCATGTACTGGCGGACGTGATGGCGCTCGTGCGTGAGGAGCGGCCCATCGAGCGGCACCGTCGAGAGGATCACGAACCCCACGGTCATCGCGCTCCGGTGCATCCTCGACATCACCCAGCTCAGGCCGCGAGGACCGCGATCGAACACGAGTGCTCCGCCATGGATCCTGGGCCGCTGGAAGGTGAACACGCCGAGGAGCACCCCGAGCACCGTGTTCGGCAGCGTCCACACGAACCCGAGCGCCTTCGCCACGTGGCGCACGCTATCGCAGGGTGCCCGGGTGCCGGGGGTATCCTGACCGGGTCATGGCCCGTCCCACGCGCCCAGAGGAGGGCGCGCGCGTGGAGGTCCCTCCCGTCGCCTCGGAACTCGGCGAGCGATTCCGCATGGCCGGGCACGAGCTGTATTTGGTGGGCGGGGTCGTCCGGGACCTCGTGCTCGGTCGGACCAAGGAGGGCGCCGAGCTGGACCTGGCCACCGACGCACCTCCCCGGGAGACCATCAAGCTGCTTCAGGGATGGGCCGACAGCCGCAAGCTGGTCGGGGTGAGGTACGGCACGGTCGGCGGACGGAAAGGCGACACGGTCCTGGAGATCACAACGTTCCGGGAGGAGGCCTACCCGGAGGACACGCGCAAGCCGGCGGTCACGTTCGCCCGCGACATCCGAACCGATCTGTCGCGTAGGGACTTCACCATCAACGCCATGGCCGTTCGCCTGCCCGAAGGAGAGTTCCTCGATCCGTTCGGCGGGGTGAAGGCGCTGGCAGCACGACGCCTCGACACGCCGCTCGACCCCGAGATCGCGTTCTCCGACGACCCCCTGCGGATGCTGCGGGCTGCCCGGTTCGTCTCCCAACTCGACCTCACCCCGGCGCCCAGGGTGGTTCGCGCCATCGAGCGGATGCGGGACCGGCTGGGGATCGTGTCGGCCGAGCGGATCGGCGACGAGCTCGCCAAGCTGCTCCTGACGCCGAAGCCGTCGAAGGGGCTCGAGCTCATGGTGAACACCGGATTGGCCGACGAGTTCCTTCCCGAGGTTCCCGCGCTGCGGCTGGAGCAGGACCCCGTGCACCGGCACAAGGATGTGTTCCACCACACGCTCGCCGTGGTCGAGCGGACGGAGCCCGACCTGGAGCTTCGCCTCGCCGCGCTGCTGCACGACATCGGCAAGCCCCGAACCCGTCAGGTGACGCCGGAGGGCGTCCAGTTCCACCATCACGAGACCGTCGGCGCCCGGATGGCCGAGGAGCGTCTGCGCGCCCTCCGGTTCCCGAACACCGTGGTGGACAACGTCCGCACGCTCGTGGAGCTGCACCTGCGGTTCCACGGTTACGGCGATGGGTGGACCGATAGCGCCGTTCGCCGGTACGTGCGGGATGCCGGCCCGCTGCTCGACAAGCTGAACCAGCTGACGCGGGCCGACGTGACGACCGGGAACCGGTTCCGGGCCAAGCAGTTCCAAGCCCTCCAGGACGAGCTGGAGGAGCGGATCGCCCGGCTGGCCGAGCAGGAGAACCTGGAGGCCATGCGCCCGCCGCTCGACGGGAACGAGGTCATGGCGCACCTCGGCATCGGGCCTGGTCCGATCGTGGGCGAGGCCCGCGACGAGCTGATGGAGATCCGCCTGGACCGGGGGCCCATCGAGAAGGAGGAGGCCTATCGCCTGCTCGACGAATGGGCGGCGAAGAAGGGCTTGTCCCGGCCTAGCCCCGAAGGAACAACATGATCTCTCCACCCGACGAGGGGACGTAGTACGCGAAGTCGTAGCCAAGGTCGGGGCGGTCGCTGACGAGCCACACGTAGCGATCGCCGTCGAACCAGTGGCAGTACGACTCGGCCGAAGGATCCGAGGTCACGCGCACCAGTCCCGTCCCGTCGAAGCGAATGGTGAAGATGTCCGAACGCGCCGCGCCCTGACCGAACCCGTCGAAGCAGATCCTGGTCCCGTCCTGCGACCATTGGGGGCCGGTCGCCCAACGGACCGAGCCGGGAGTCAGACGGGAGGGATGACCGCCGTCCGCGGGGACGATCCAGATGCTGCCGACGCCGGCTCTGGTGGCGAACGCGATGGTCGTTCCGTCCGGCGACCAGGACGGGTCGAACTCCTCCGCGGGGGATCGGGCGGTCAGGTTCGACAGGTCGCCACCGTTTACGTCCATGGTCCAGATGTCGGCGTTGCCTCCTCGGACGCTGGTGAAGGCGATCTTCGTCCCGTCGGCTGACCATGTCGGCGCGAAGTCGTTCCCCGGCTCGTCGGTGAGCTGGCGGATCGAGCCCGGGTCGTCCACATGCAGGACGTACACGTCGGGGTCACCGTCTCGCGTGCTCACGAAGGCGACCTCCGACCCGGCGGGCGAGAGCGCGGGCCAGAGGTCGTACGCAGGGTCGAATGTCAACCTGGTCAGATCACGCGCGCTCCCGCGCATGAGGTAGATCTCGGAATTGCCGTCGAAGCCGCTCGCCGAGAAGACGATCGTCGGATGACCCGGAGGATTCGGAAGTGGCGACAGCCGGATCCCCGGCACGTATCGCGAGCCCAGGATGGGGAAGGCGAACGCGAGCAGGGTGAGGAGCGCGGTGGCCTGGAAGCGCGTCGCGCGGGCGATCACGTCCGTGGCCTCGAGGAACCGGGCCAGCCGTTCGGTCAGCAGGCCGAGCAGGGCGGCCGCCGCCAGCCCAATCAAGAAGAACGCGGCCATCGCGATCGTGGGGAACTTGACCAGAAGGAGAGCGGCCGCGATGCCGGCCGCCCACGCTAGGAGGCAGCAGGCCGCGGTGATGATCGAACGCCGGGAAGAAGGCTTGACCCCGCGCAGGAGTATGCCTGCTTGTCCACCGGCCATGGAGAAAGGTTCGGCTGCGACCCGCCCTACCCTGAGGACAGGCCTCCCGCGTCCCCCGGGGGCCAGAGGATCACGAAGGCCCGGCCAACGACGTTGCCTTCGGGGACGAACCCGATCACACGCGAGTCGGAGGAGTTGCCGCGGTTGTCGCCCAGGACGAAGAGCTCCCCCCGGGGGACCGTCACCGGCCCGTAGTCGCTCATCGAGCCCAGGGCCTCCTTCGTCAGGTACGGCTCGGCGGTCGGATCGTCGTTCACTACGACCGTGTGATCACGGATCGCGATCGTGTCGCCGGGGAGCCCGATCACGCGCTTGATGAGGTCCTCGTTCTCGGGCTGCTGGAAGCCGAGTCCTTCGCCCAGCCAGTGGAACAGGGCCTCGACGGCGTTTCGATCGGGGAGCGCTGCCTCGTTCGGGTTCTTGAACACCACCACGTCGCCCCGATGCAGGTCGCCGAACCGGTAGGCCAGCTTGTTGACCAGGACCCGGTCTCCGGGCATCAGCGTCGGCTCCATCGATGAGGACGGGATGAAGAACGCCTGGACCAGGAAGGTCTTGATGAACAGCGCGACGACGAGAGCCAGCAGGACGAGGACGGGGATCTCGCGGAGGAACGAGTGCCGGCCCTCGTCCTCCTCCTCGAGGTCCTCCGCCTCGGCGTCGTTCGACTCGGGATCCTGCGGGCTGTCCGGGGCCATGGGCCCCGTAAGGGTACCGGGTGGGCGACGAATTCAGGCGCGCGCCCGGACACTTCGGGCGCGCGCCGTCCGAAGCCGCAATCCGTGGTCGGCGAGGAGCGCGACACCGGCCGTGATGGCGAGGTTCCCCATGGCCGCGCCGAGGACGCCACACGTCAGCGCGATCGCCATCGAGGGTCCGCGGAGATCGCTCACGAGCGATGCGTGGCGGATCCCCGCGTACGCCAAGAACCCGGCGAGCGCCCACACGGGCAGGAGCCCGAGCAAGACGGGCACCTGCGCTCCGAAGAACAGACCGCTGGCCACGAGCGTCACCCCGAGCACCAGGTTCATCCCCGCGGTCCTGGCCCCGAGCTTGACATGCGCGGTGAGTCCGCCGGCGCCGTGACACATCGGCATGCCACCCAGGAAACCGGCGATCACGTTACCGAAGCCGTCTGAGATACAGATCCTCGATGGTGAGACGCGCCGCGCGGCCGTGCCGAAGTACTCGTGGGCCAGCTCGTTGACGGCGACCACCGCGTTCCCGAACGTCAGTGGGAGCTGCGGGATCACCAGCATCCACAACGCCGTCCCGAAGGCGGCTGCCGGCGGGATCCCGATGGAAGGAACGTGGAACGAGGGGCCGTCGAGGCTCGGATGGGCCGAAACGACGGTGCCGGCAATGCCGGCCACGAGGATCGCGAGCGCCGCCCAGTATCGGCCGTCTCGAGCCGCCCACCACACTGCGACGAGCGTGGCGGCACCCAGGAGGATCGGCCACGGGGATGACGGAACCCCGGAGAAGACTTCTGGTGGATGGGTCACCAGTTTCCACGCGGCGATCCCGAGCAGGATTCCCACGCCGAGCTGGAGCGATCTGATCACGGTTTTGGTGAAGATCCGCGCAACGACGTTCGCCAAGCCGCCGATCGAGATGAGCAGAAGGAGCAGGCCCATCTCCAACCCGGCGGCGTTGATGACTCCCGGATGCAGGCCTTCCGCCACCGCGATCGCGGCGAGAGCCTTCAGTGGCTGAACGGGGAACGGAACCCGGAACCACAAGCCCGCGCCAAGGTACAGGAGCCCGGCGCAGAGAAAGACTGCTCCCGCGTCGAGCCCGTTCACCAGAACCAGGGCCGCGGCCAGGGGGACGAGCACGCCGAGATCGGCCACGGCGCCCGAGGCCTCGCCGGCCCCGACGTGGAAGTCACCGACCCGCTCCGTGGTGACGGCGCTCATTCCTCCGCCTCAACCATCACGTTCGTTGCCTTGACCGTGGCCACGGCGTGCATACCCGATTCGAGCCGCATCTCGTCCGCGGCTTCCCGGGTGATGAGGGCCAGGATCCGGTGGGGGCCGGCCAGGATCTCGACCGTCGCCGCCACGCCGTCCCGCTTCACCTCGGTGACGATGCCCGGGAACCGGTTCCGGACGCTTCGCGCGGTGACCGCCGGCCGGTCCCGGCGTTCCGTCAGGAGCCTGGCCACCTCCTCCGCGGGGACGAGCCGTTGGCCGCCGGCGGTCCGCGCGAACCAGACCTTCCCGTCGCGCTCCCACCGGCGAAGGGTCTCCACCCGGACCCCGAGGAGCCCGGCAGCCTCCCCGATCCGGTAGCTCTCGGCCATGACGCCAGGATATAGGTTTCAGACCCTGGAGCACTAGAGAAACCTTGCGAGGTCAGACGGCGAAGCGGACGTGGACGACATCGCCCTCCCGGACGACGTAATCCTTGCCCTCCACCCGGACGAGGCCCTTGTGCTTGGCCGCGTCCATGCTGCCCGCGGCCACAAGGTCGTCGAAGGAGATGACCTCCGCCCGGATGAACCCACGCTCCAGGTCGGTGTGGATGGCGCCGGCGGCCTGGGGCGCTTTCGCCCCTCGCGGCACCTCCCAGGCCCGCGTCTCGTCCTCTCCGGTTGTGAGGAACGTGATGAGGTCGAGCGCCCGATACGACGCGTGCACCACGGCGTCGAGGCCCGGCTCGTGAACGCCGAACTCGTCCAGGAGGGCACGGGCCTCCTGGGGTTCCATCTCCGCGGTCTCGGCCTCGATCGCCGCCCACACGCCGACGGTTCCCTCAGGGAGCTCGGGCGGCACCTCCGTTCCCTCCTCGAGGTTCGCCACCACGACCCACGGCTTCGCGGTGAGCGGACCGATCGGGCGGAGATCCTGCGCCTCTTCGTCGGTCAGGCCGGCGTCTCGCAACAACCGCTCGGCGTGCAGCGAGTCGCGCGCCCGTGCGAGCGCGTCCACCTCTGGCGACGGCTTGCCCCGGGCGCGCTTCTCGGCCTTCTCGAAAGCGGAGTCGACGACCGCCATGTCGGCCAGGAGGAGTTCGGCAGTCACCTCGGCCAGCTCTTCGACGGGCTTCCCGTCGCCCCCGAAAGCCCGAACAACGATGGCCAGAGCATCCATCTGCCGCAGCTGCGCGAGGCCCTGGGCCGACGACGTCCCTCCCGGCACGTCGGTGAACCGGACTTGCGCGTGGACGATCTTCCTCGACCGCTCCATCGTGGCGAGCGTCTCCACCCGCGGGTCGGGAACGGTGGCCACGGCCTGGCTGGCGCTGCCACCCTTCGCCCCGGCGCGCGTCAATGCTGTGAAGAGCGTCGACTTGCCGGAGAAGGGCACTCCGACTAGGCCGATGTCCCTCATGAGCCGCTCGGTTGCTACGCGGCCTTCTTGGTCTCCCAGAAGATCTTGTCGATCTCGGCGATCGCGTCGAGAAGGCCCTGGCCCTGCTGCGGGTCCTGCGACTTCTTGGCCAGCCCGGCCTCCTTGGTGGCCTTCCAGAACAGCTCGTGGAGGTTGGAGTACTTCTCCAGGTGCTCTGGCTTGAAGTAGTCGGTCCACAGCACCCACAGATGCTCCTTGACCAGGTTGGCCCGCTCCTCCTTGATGATCAGGCACCGAGCCCGGTAGTCGTCCACGGTCTCGGCCTTGGTCTTGAACTTCTCTGGGTCCTGGTACCGGGTCTGGATGGCCTTCACCGACTCGGCTTCGATCTTGGCCTGGGTCGGGTCGTAGATGCCGCACGGCAGGTCGCAGTGGGCATGGACGACGCGGCTCGGACTGAGCAAAGCTTCGAGGATGGACATACCTCCTCCTTTGAACGGCGTCCCAACAAGAACCTATCACCGGGGCCGTCGGAGGCTCGGCCCGGCGGTGGCCGGGGCGGCGGTGGGCGTGGCCTTCGCCTTCAGCTTCCTCCGGTGGAAGCCGTTCAAGGTGGAGGTCCGAGGCCCGAGCATGGCCCCGACGCTCGTGCCGGGAGACTGGGCCCTGGCGGTGGCCCCAGGGAGGATCCGGCGAGGGGACGTGGTGGTCGTGGAGCACCCGTCACGCCCTGGATTCGAGCTGGTGAAGCGGATCACCGCGATCGCCGATGAGCTCGCGCCGGACGGGCGGATCCTGGAGACGGGGGAGTGGTGGGTGGGAGGTGACAACCCGGACCTGTCCACCGACAGCCGGCACTTCGGCCCGGTCACCTCCGACCGGATCAGGGCCAAGGTCCGACTGATCTACTGGCCGCCATCCCGGCGGCGCTTCCTGTAGGCGCCTTGCCGCGATTCCGAGGCGTCGCGTAGGATTTGCACTTGCAATGATCCGGACACGGTGCCGCGGGCTCGTGGGGGCCATGATCCCCTGCCGGTGCTGCTGTCCGAAGGTGCTCGGCGCCCGCCCCTGAGCGGCCGCGCCCGGCACCCGTCCCTTCCCGCCCACCCCACACCGTCTGGAGGTTCCCGCCGATGAGCATCACCGCCACCACCGTCGACGCCAGGGGCCAGTCCTGCCCCGGGCCGCTCGTCACCCTGCACCGAGCCCTGAAGGGCGGTGGTCCGGGGGACGTGTTCGAGCTGCTGGCCACGGACCCGGGGTCGAAGTCCGACGTCCCGTCCTGGGCCACGCTCTCAGGCAACGAGCTCCTCGAGACAAGCCACGAGGGCGGCGTGTTCCACTACCTGATCAGGAAGGCATGACCATGGCAGACCCGACCGGGAACGACTCGACCGACACCGCCGAGCTCACGAGGCTGATCGAGCAGGCGCTCGCCGAGCGAGACGCGCGCGACGGTTTCAACAAGAAGAACAAGATCACCATCGTGGCCTGGGACGGTCACCTCGACCGGATCTGGCCCACCCTCATCCTGTCGACGACCGCCGCGGCGTCCGGGATGGAGGTGTCGGTGTTCTTCACCTTCTGGGGCCTGTTCGCACTGGTGAAGCCGGAGAAGCGGATGACCGGCAAGGAGTGGATGACCAAGGCCCTCTCCGCCCTCAACCCCGGCGCCATGAAACGGGCCAAGCTCTCCCGCTACAACTTCGCCGGCATGGGGCCGTGGATGCTCGGCAAGGTTGCCGAGGACTACAAGACCCCGCACCCAACCGAGCTCCTTGAGATGGCCCTTGACATGGGCGTGCACCTGATCCCCTGCCAGATGACCATGGACCTGATGGGGGTCAAGCAGGAGGACCTGATCGACGGCCTGGAGGAGCCGATCGGCGCCGCGACGGCGCTCCTGGAGATGAAGGAGTCGTCGATCCAGCTG
>JBIOXZ010000126.1:0-5563 GCA_044869895.1 Actinomycetota bacterium
GGCCGATCCAAGATCTCCCGCCGGATCATCGTCGAGGCCCTGTGGCTGGTGACCGTGTGGGGGGCTCGGATGCGCCTCGGCCGGCCTCCACCTCCGACTCCCTAAACTCCCCGTGAACGCCCATAACGAACATTATGGAAACTAGACGGCGACCAGTGGGGATCTCCTGCGCCCGGTAGGTCGGTTCAATGCTCCGCTCTCGTCCGTCGATGCGGCCATGCCATCCTTGGACAGTCCGTTTGCCCTGGCCTCGTAGGGCGAAGGGCCTAGCGATTCAACTGACCTTCGGCTGATGGCGTAGCCCGAGCCCCCGCCTAGCATCGGTACGAGGTGACATACACATCCCCGTTTCGGCCTACAGATGACGCCAACGAGGGCCTCGAGGTGGGGAGGTCCGGGCTTCGATCGACCCCGCGAGGCGAAAATGCATCTTGTGTTTCGTATTCCGGCAACTCTAGGCTTCGACAAGAGCCCTAGGTCAAATGGCCTAGACGGCTGCGCCAACCTTTGTCGGATTAGGCCGTTGGACGGATGAGGGATGGTGACCGAATGAAGCACGGCATCGGCAGGCTTTCCTTCGTACGACGTAGGCCAATCCCACGGACACTGGCAGGAGGGGACATGAGGGGAATGCATCGGTATCGGGGTCGGCACGCGAAGCGGGGCCCTCGGCTCGGGCGCATCGCATTCGTCCTATCCCTGGCCCTGGTCATCAGCCAGAACCTGGGGATGATCGCCGCACAAGCGAAGGAAGGGGACTCGGCGGGTCCCCCCACCACGACTCTCAAGGTACAGCCGACTCTCGTTCCTGGGAACCCCAGGTGCCAGACGCTCACTGGGTCGGCCCACGAGCTCAAGATCGAGCCCCCTTCGGCGGGGACGTTCACCGAAGGCGAACTCGTGGTCACCGTCTCGGGCTTCAACGAACCCGCGGGCTTCTTCGACTGGAGCTCCAACATCCCCATCGACGCCGTGTTCGTGAAAGGCGGCAATGGCGGCGATCTCTACGTGTACAACGGCGCCACAACCGACACGAACCTGCACACGCCGATCAACGGGAACAACGGCCAGTACTACGAGATCAGCCATATCTCATTCTGCTGGACCGCAAAGCCCACCCTGACCATCACCAAGGCCGCCTCCAGTACCCAGGTGACCGCTGGTGCGGCGTTCACCTACACCATCACGGTCAAGAACACCGGCGACGTCCCGGCCACCGGGGTGGTTATCACCGACGACCTGGCCAATTCCCTGAACGGGGTGAGCGCGAGCTTCGACGTCGATCCGGGCTCGGCCGGCGGGACCGGATCCTGCACGGTCGGGGCTGGCAACACCATCTCCTGTGCCGTGGGGACCCTTGCCGCCAACAACAACTCCCCCAACGGACCGGACGAGGTTGTGGTGACCATCAACGCCACGGCCCCCACCACCTGTGGCGAGCTATCCAACACCGCGACGGTGGACTCCGACCAGACCTCGCCGCAGACCAGCAACGGGGTCACGGTAATGATCACCGGGTGCGCGCCCGGGCTCCAGTTCAGCAAGACCGGGCCCGCCTCCGTGGCCCTCGGCGGGACGATCACCTACCACGTGCTGGTGTCCAACACCGGCAACGCGCCCACGGCGGCCGGGGTCACAGTCACCGACACCCTGGACTCCGCGCTGACGAACATCTCTGCGAGTTTCTCCAAGAACGGTGGAGCCTCCACGTCCTGTGGAGCGCCGAGCGGGCAGACGGTGACCTGCAGCTTGGGGGTGCTGGCGGCCGGTGACTCGGTGGACGTCACCATCACGGCAACGGCACCGTCCAACAGCTGCCCCACGATCACCAACACCGCCCACGTCCAGGTGGGAACCCAGACGGCCCAGGACACCAACACCGTGTCCACCACCGTCACCGGGTGCGCGGGCGGTGGTGGCGGCGGCGGGCCGTCGTCTGCCGGCATCCAGGTGGTAAAGGGTGGCCCGGCCGTGGCGCACGTGGGTGACACGATCACCTACACGTTCGCCGTGAGCCTGGCCGCCGGATCGGCCACCCTAACCAACATCACCTTGGTCGATCCCATCTGCAGCGCGACGCCAACACTCATATCCAAGACGAGTGGTGACCAGGACACCGCGCTGGAGACCGGTGAGACCTGGAACTACCGCTGCACCCACGTCGTGACCGCAACCGACCCCGATCCCCTACCGAACACGGTCACCGTGAGCGGTACGGGGCCAAACGGGCAGGTCTCGGACACGGACTCCCACTCGGTGGACATCATCGGCCCGGCCATCCGGATCGTGAAGACGGCGAAGCCGGGTTCGATCGGCCCGGGAGAGACCGTGACCTACACCTACAAGGTCACGAACACGGGTGACGTCACCCTGTTCGACGTGAAGCTGACCGACAACAAGCTCGGGAACATCTGCACGATCGGCCGGCTCGATGTGGGAGAGACCCGGACCTGCACGGCCGACTTCACGGCATCAAGTGACTTCGGCGGTCCGCTCGACAATGTGGGCAAGGCCAGGGGCCATGATGTGACCGGGATCAGCGTGCAGGACACGGACCGCGCATCCATCGACGTGGTCCTGGGTCAGACCGTGACCCCACCCGTGACTCCCCCGGCCGGCCTGGCCTTCACAGGTGCGAGCGGCCTCCTCAAGATGGCCGGGGTGGCCCTGCTGCTGCTCCTCCTAGGCACCGGCATCCTGTTCTTCACCCGGCGCCGCGAGGACGGGGCGGAAGCATAGGGCGAATAGCCGAACAGAAAGGAAAGGGGAACGGCCCGGGCGCCAAGCGCCCGGGCCGTTCCTTGCATGATCGGGCGAGAGCGGGTCCCTCTCCGCCTACCCGTAGAAGATGACCGTCACCCACAGGTGCCCGTCGACGCTGGCCATGCCGATGGCGACGTGGTCGAAGGCGGTCCGCAGGATGTTCTCCCGGTGAGGAGGGCTGGCCATGAACGCGTCCTGCAATCCGTCCACCGTCGAGCCCACTCCCACGTTCTCCCCACCTACCGAGAAGTGATACGGAGAGAGGATGTCGACCAACGTGTCGTCGTTGGAGTGGTACAGGTAGCCCTTGTTCGCCATCTCCACGCTGTGGTGCCGGGCATAGCGCGAGAGCAACCAGTTCAGCTTCACGTCGGCCCTGTCGTGCGACTCGCGCGCCTGATTCGTCAGCGACAGCATGTGCAGGCGACGGGCGAACCTCTCTCCGGCCGCAGCGCGGGCAGGAGCGACCGCTGCCATCAGGGATGTCGCGAGGAGCAGGGTCAGGAGCACTCCTGACCCCCGTCGCGCGACCCGTACCCCCATGTCCAGCCTCCCGACCCCTCCCGACGTCCTTTGAACGTCTGGGCTGGTATCGGTCGGACGGCACGCTCGGTTGACGCGCCCATGGTCGCAATTGACGACTCCCCCGTCCGGGCCACACCAGTGGCCAAAAGGCCTATGACGACCAGCGGAGCTTCAGGTGCCTGGCGGCTCGGGCCTCGTCGAGGCGCCGCACAGGCGTGGTGATCGGTGCTTGGTGCAGCATGTCCGGGTCCGTCTTCGCCTCGTTGGCCGCCTGGACCATCGCCGCAGCCAAGCCGTCCAGGGTCTCCCGGGTCTCGGTCTCGGTGGGCTCCACCATCATCGACTCCTCCACGACCAGGGGGAAGTACACGGTGGAGGGATGGAAGCCCAGGTCGATGACGCGCTTGGCGATGTCGATGGCACGGATCCCGGTTCGGTCACGGAGCGGTCTGGCGGTGGCCACGAACTCGTGCATGGGCCGGCCCGGGTAGGCCAAGGGGAACGCCTCCTTCACCAACTCGGCCAGGTAGTTCGCGTTCAGGACCGCCCGCTCCCCCACCTCCTGCAGGCCATCGCTCCCGTGCAGGAAGACGTAGGCGTATGCCCGGACGAGGACGCCGAAGTTCCCGTGGAAGCCATGCATCCGCCCGATCGAGTCCACACGATCCGCGGACAGACGGAACTCCCCCGTCGCCTCGTCCCTCTCCACCGACGGTACGGGGAGGAACGGCACGAGCTCCTTGGTGACTCCTACGGGTCCCGCTCCCGGCCCACCCCCACCGTGCGGCGTGGCGAACGTCTTGTGGGTGTTGATGTGGACGATGTCGAAGCCCATGTCGCCCGGCCGGCACCGTCCCAGGATGGCGTTCAGGTTCGCCCCGTCGTAGTACACGAGGCCACCCGCGTTGTGGACGACGCTCGTGATCTTCTCGATCTCCTCCTCGAACAGTCCCAGCGTGTTGGGGTTGGTGAGCATGAGCCCCGCCACGTCCTCGTCCACCAACTTCTCGAGCGCCGAAACGTCGACCAGCCCTCGCGCATCGGAGGGGATGTGGAGGGCCTCGTATCCGGCCAGGCGAACGCTTGCCGGGTTGGTCCCGTGCGAGGAGTCCGGGATCGCGATCCGGCTCCGAGCCTTGCCCTGCTTCGTATGGTGGGCCCGCATGAGGAGCAGGCCGGTGAGCTCGCCGCACGCCCCGGCGGGCGGTTGCAGCGTCGCCCGAGCCATGCCGGTGACCTCGCACAACGCTCGCTCGAGACGCCACAGGAGCTCCAGGGCTCCTTGGACCGTGTGGTCGGGCTGGTGTGGGTGGGCTCGTTGGAACCCCGGGAGCGCGGCCACCGTCTCGGCGACCTTGGGGTTGTACTTCATCGAGCAGGAGCCGAGCGGATACACGCCGGTGTCGACGCCGTAGTTCATCTGCGACAGGCGCGTGTAGTGGGCGACGATGTCCCGCTCCGCCACTTCCGGAAGGGCTGGAAGGTCGCGGCGGGCGAACTCTGCCGGCACGGCAGCCTCGGGGACGTCCGGCGCGGGAAAGCTGTACGCGCGGCGGCCGGGTCGGGACCGATCCATGATGGACCCCGACTGGATGTCCGGACCCTGCGTGCGTACCGGGGCGCCGGTCACGAAAGCGCTTCCCGCATCGCGCCGGCCAGGGCATCGATCTCCGCCTTCGTCCGCCGCTCCGTGACCGCCACGAGGAGCGCGCGCGGGTCGACGTCGGTGAGCGGGACGCCGGCGAGGAATCCCCGCTGGATCAGCTCGTCCCGGACCTCATCGGCGGGTCGAGGAAGCCGCAGCGCGAACTCCTTGAAGGATGGAGCGCCGGGAAAGAGTGGCTCGACGCCACGGATCTCGCCCAGTCGTTCCGCCGCGTAAGCGGCCTTGGCCGCGCATCGCCGGCCCAGCTCGGCCAAGCCCTCGGGGCCCAGCCACGACAGATAGACCGTCGCGGCGATGGCCATCAGGGTCTGGTTGGTGCAGATATTCGACGTCGCCTTCTCCCGACGGATGTGCTGCTCGCGCGCCTGGAGGGTGAGGACGTACCCGACCCTGCCGTCGACGTCCACGGTCTCACCGACGATTCGCCCGGGCATCCGCCGAACGTCGTCCAGGCGGGTGGCGATGATGCCGAGGTATGGGCCCCCGAAGTTCAGGTTGTTCCCGAGGACCTGACCCTCCGCCACGGCGATGTCGGCGCGCAGCTCCCCCGGGGGTGCCAGCACGCCCAACGAGAGCGGGTCGAACACCTGGATGGCCCGGGCACCGCCC
>JBIOXZ010000127.1:0-25863 GCA_044869895.1 Actinomycetota bacterium
GCGAAGAGGGGACCGAGAGCGCCCTCGACCTCGTCAACTCGGCTTCGGAGGAGGAGCTGGCGCGGATCGTGTTCGAGTACGGCGAAGAGCGCCGGGCCAGGAAGGTCGCTACGGCTATCGCGCGCACACGCGCGCGACGACCCATCGAGACGACCGAGGAACTGGCCCGGGTGGTTGCGGGCGCTGTTGGAAGGCGGCGGGGCGGCCCCCACCCCGCCCGCCGGACGTTCCAGGCGCTTCGCATCGCGGTCAACCGGGAGCTCGAGGAGCTCGCCGCTTCCCTGCCTCGAGCGGTGGATCTCCTCACTCCCGGTGGCCGCGTCGTCACCATCGCCTACCACTCCCTCGAGGATCGAACGGTGAAACGGTTCCTGGCCGCCGAGCCCAGGCTCAGGTCGCTCACCAGGAAGCCCGTTCGTCCCTCACCGAAGGAGGCGGCCCGAAACCCCCGGGCCAGGAGCGCGAAGCTTCGGGCCGCCGAGCTGGTGGACCTCGGTGCCACACGCCCGGTCGACCAGGGGCCTCGCGGAGCTGCTGCATGAGCCAGCCGGCTCGGGCCCTTCCCGCCCGCCCCTTACCCGCGCACCTCCCCACGCCCGTTCCGTCGCGCCGAGTCCGGCCCGCTCCCCGGCCGGCCCCGCCCCCACGAACCGCCCCCCCGCGTCCCTCGACCGGGGTCAACCGGGCCCGCCGGAGCCGGTCCGGGTTTCTGATCCTCTCCTCGGTGCTGGTGGGGTCGATGGTGCTCGGCCTCGTCGCCCTGAACGCCCTGCTCGCCCAGAGCTCCTTCCGTGTGGACGACCTCGAGCAACGGGTCGGCCTCCTCACGCAGGAAAACCTGGAGCTCACCCGGCAGCAGGCCGCACTGTCCGCTCCCGGCCGGATCGCCGCCTGGGCTCGCAGCCACGGCATGCGTCTCCCCGACGAGATCCGATTCCTCCACGTGCCCGCCGCGAGAACGGCGGCGCCGGCCGGGTCCGCGGACCACGACCAACCCACGGGGTGGTTGAGCGAGGCCCTCCCATGAAGCGCCCGCCCATGCGGCGCCTGATCGCGCTGTTCGGGGTGCTGACGCTGGCCATGGGAACGATCGTCCTTCGGCTGACGGTGCTCCAGGTGAGCCAGGCCCGCGCGTACCGGTCCTTTGCGCTGGACCAGCGGCTGCACACGTTGACACTGCCGGCCTCGCGCGGTCGGGTCGTCGACCGCTCCGGCGAGGCCATGGCCATCTCGCTTCCCGCGCGCGACGTCTACGTCAACCCCCGGTACGTGACGGACCCGTGGAACGAGGCGCAGAAGATCTCGCGCGTCTTGGACCTGAGGGTTCGCGATCTCCTGCCCAAGCTCACCGCCGACACGACCTTCGTCTACCTCGCCCGTCAGGTCGACCTGAAGACGGCGGTGCTGTTGGAGAGGCTGCACCTTCCCGGCATCGGGTTCCTCTCTACGAGCAGGCGTGCCTATCCCGCCGGCCCCCTGGCCCCCCAGGTGCTGGGGTTCGTGGGGGTGGACGGCATCGGGTTGGCCGGGCTCGAACTCGAGTACCAGGCGGTCCTGGGCGGTAGGCCCGGGGAGCGGACCCGGGAGCTCGACCCTTCGGGTCAGCCCATCGTCGGGGGGATCGACGCCGAGCGAGCTTCGGCTCCGGGCTCCGACCTGGTAGTGACGATCGATCGCGACTTCCAGTTCCAGGTGCAATCCGCTCTGGAGGAGGCGGTGAAGTCGAACCAGGCCATGGGCGGCACGGTCATCGTCATGGATCCGCGAACGGGCGACGTCTATGCCATGGCCACCTACCCGTGGTTCCACCCGAACGAGTTCGCCACGGCCAGGCCGAGCACCTGGCGCAACAAGGCGGTGACCGATGTCTTCGAGCCCGGGTCGGTGAACAAGGTGATCACCGCGGCCGCGACCGTGCAGGAACGCTCCCTCGCGCTCGACGAGCAATTGTCGGTGCCATGGAAGATGCGGGTGGGCGATTTCGTCATCCACGACGCGCACCGTCATGGCGTCGAGGCGATGACGGTGGGCGACATCGTGGCGCAGTCGAGCAACATCGGCGCGGTGGAGGTCGCGGAGCGCCTCGGGGCGGCGCGCCTGGCGACCTACCTGTCGAAGTTCGGGCTCGGCCAGGTCACCGGGATTGGGTTTCCCGGAGAGTCGGCAGGCATGATGTTGCCCCTGTACCAGTGGTCGGACACCAGCCTGGCCACCATGGCCTACGGTCAGGGCATCGCGGTCACACCTCTCCAGATGATCTCGGTGTACGCGACGATCGCAAACGGTGGGGTGTGGGTCCAGCCCCGGCTGGTTCGCGGAACCGTCGACCCCGAGGGGGCGTTCCACTCGGCCCCATCATCGTCGATCCGTCGCGTCGTCTCCGATGACACCGCGCAGATGGTCACGCGGATGCTGGCCTTCGCGGTGAAGGCAGGGACCGGGGCCGCAGCCCGGATCCCCGGCTTCCGGGTGGCCGGCAAGACCGGTACGGCGCGGATCCCCAGGCCGACCGGCGGCTACTACTCCGACCGCTACTTCGCTTCGTTCATCGGCTTCCTCCCGGCCTCCAACCCTAGGGTCGTGATCGCGGCCATCCTGGACCGGCCCACGACCGAATACGGCGGGATCGCCGCGGCCCCGCTGTTCCAGCAAGTGGCCCGGTACGCGATCGAGCGCCTGGGGATCGCGCCGGGGGAGGCGCTGCCGCCTCCGCCCCACGTGATCCCCGCCCGATGACCATCGCAGGGCGCGGGGGGGTACGGACGATAAGCTCGGATGACTTGGTTGCGCCCGGCCTTCCCCCGGCTCGCCCTCTCGCCGACCTCGTCGCGTCGCTGCAGCGGCACGAGGTCAGAGGCGATCGATCGGTGGACGTGGTGGACGTGGGGTACAGATCGCAGGACGCCGTCCCCGGCAGCCTCTTCTTCTGCGTTCCCGGTTCGGGCCACGACGGGCACGACTTCGCCGGGGAGGCTGTGGGGCGGGGGGCGGTAGCCCTGGTCGTCGATCGGTGGTTGCCCCTCGAGGTCGTCCAGGTCCGTGTTCCCTCCGTCCGAGAGGCCATGGGTCCCCTGTCGGCGACGTTCTTCGACCGGCCCGATGATCGGATGACCGTCGTCGGTGTGACCGGAACCAACGGGAAGACCACGATCACGTACCTGCTGGAGTCGGTGTTTCGTCGGAACGGCCAGGTCCCCGGCGTGATCGGGACGACGGGCGTCCGGATCGACGGGGAACCGTTGACGCTTCCCATGACCACGCCCGAGGCCCCCGACCTGCACCGCCTGCTGGCTCGGATGGCCGAACGGGGGGTGGAGGCGGTGGCCATGGAGGCGTCGTCGCACGGGCTGCACCAGCACCGGGTCGACGGCATCCGCTACCGGTGCTCTGTGTTCACCAATCTCAGCCAGGATCACCTTGATTACCACGCGTCGATGGAGGAGTACTTCGAGGCGAAAGCCCGGCTCTTCACACCGGAGCTGTCGGACCGGGCCGTGGTGAACCTCGACAGTCCGCACGGGCGTCGGCTCCTGCGCTCGGATCTGCCCACCGTCACGTTCGGCCAGGGACCGGGTGCCGACGTGCGCGCCACCGACATCCGGGCCACCCGCTCCGGCATCTCCTTCTCCGTGGGCGAGCTCGAGATCCGCTCTTCCCTCCGGGGTGGCTTCAACGTCGAGAACTGCCTGGCGGCATTGGCGACGGCCCGGGCGCTCGGGATCCCCGACGACGTCACGGCCCTGGGCATCGCCGACGTGCCAGGCGTGCCGGGCCGCGTTGAGGCCGTGGAGGAGGGCCAGGACTTCCTGGTCGTCGTGGACTACGCGCACACGCCGGACGGTGTGGGCAACGTGCTGCGGGCGGCGCGACTCCTCGCGCCGGGCCGGCTGATCGTCGTGTTGGGCTGCGGCGGGAACCGCGACCGAACCAAGCGCCCCTTGATGGGGAAGGTCGCCACCAAGCTGGCGGATCTGTCCGTCATCACCAGCGACAACCCGCGGAGCGAGGACCCGCTGTCCATCATCGGAGAGATCGAACCCGGGGCCAGGGAGGGCGGGGGCCGTTACGTGATCGAGCCCGAGCGCCGTGCCGCGATCAAGCTCGCCCTGTCGGAGGCCGGCGATGGCGACGTCGTCGTCATCGCAGGCAAGGGACACGAGACCGGTCAGGAGTTCGCCGACCGCACGGTGCCGTTTGACGACCGGATCGTCGCGGCAGAGGAGATCAGGTCGCTCCGGGGGAGGGCATGAGGCCGCGCCCCCTCTCCGAGGTGGCGCGGGCGGTGAACGGCCGGCTCCGCGGCTCGGATGCGATCGTCTCGGCCGTCGTCATCGACAGCCGGGAGGCTGGGCCCGGCTCGCTGTTCGTCGCCATGCCGGGCGAGCGGCGCGACGGCCACGACTTCGTGACGGACGCGCTCTCCCGCGGCGCGGCCGGCTCGGTGGTGCATCGACCGGTTCGCGCGCAGCCGGCCGTGGAGGTGGCCGACTCCGGTGAGGCGCTGCTGGCATTGGCCGCCGACGAGCGTGTGCGCATGCCCGATGCCACGCTGATCGGGATCACCGGCGCGAACGGGAAGACCTCTACGAAGGATCTCGCGGCCTCCATCCTGTCGACGGGGTTCCTGACACACGCCAGCCCGGGGTCGTTCAACAACGAGATCGGGCTCCCCCTCACGCTGTTGGGAGCTCCGGAAGGCGTCGAGGTGGTGCTGGCGGAGATGGGTGCCCGGCGTCGCGGCGACCATGCGGAGCTGTGCCGGGTGGCCAGACCCGACGCCGTGGTGGTGACCAACATCGGGGTCGCGCACATGGAAGTGTTCGGATCGTGGCAGGCCATCGTCGAGGCCTCGGCAGAGCCCGTGGAGGCCCTTGCTGATGTCGGCACGGCCATCCTGAACGCGGACGATACCGCCGTGCGCGAGCTGGCGGGGCGGACCGGGGCCCGGGTCATCACGTTCGGCCTGACGAAGGCCGCGGACGTGCGAGCCGAGGACGTGGTGCTCGACGAGGAGGGGAGGGCGGGCTTCGACCTGATGGTAGGGGACCAACGCGAGCGTGCCGAGCTCGTCGTTCCGGGTGAGCACATGGTGTCGAACGCGCTCGCCGCCGCGGCGTGCGGGATCGCCTTGGGGTTGTCGGCCGCCGAGTGCGCCGCGGGGCTGAAAGGGGTGGGCGTCTCCCGGTGGCGGATGGAGAGCTTCACCACCGAGGACGGCGTGCGGGTGGTGAACGACGCGTACAACGCGAATCCCGAGTCCATGGCTGCGGGGCTTCGGGCGGCGCGGTGGATGGCCAGAGGCGGCCGACTCGCGGCGGTCCTGGGTCACATGGCAGAGCTGGGCGCCATCTCGAGTGACGAGCACGATCGTTTGGGAGAGCTGGTGGTCCGGCTGGGGATAGATCGCTTGGTCACCGTCGGTGCGGTGGCTCGCGCGGTGGCCGGGGCCGCCCTCCGGGAAGGCGCGGTGCCGGACAGCGTGATCTCGGTGGATACGCCCGCCGAAGCCGCGGACGACGTTCGGGCCTGGGCCAGAGCGGGGGACGTGGTCCTGGTCAAGGGGTCGCGGGTGGCCGGGTTGGAACGCGTGGCTGAGGCCCTTCGGTGAGGGCCATCCTGCTGGCCGCCGCGGTGGGCCTGGCAGTGACGCTCCTCGGCACACCCGTGGCCATCCGAGCCTTCCGCTTGTGGGGATGGGGCCAGCACATCCGGGAGGACGGGCCGCACACCCATCTGGAGAAGATGGGCACCCCCACGATGGGCGGCGCGGTGATCATCGCGGGGATGGTCGGGTCCTACCTGGTCACGCGGGTGGTGTTCACCACGGTGACGGCCGCGGGGCTGTCGGTGGTGTTCGCCACCATCGGCTTGGGCCTGGTGGGATTCATCGACGATCTCATCAAGGTCCGCCGGCAACGGTCGCTGGGGTTGTCGAAGGCGGCGAAGGTCGCGGGGCAGGCGCTCGTGGCCCTTGTCTTCGGATTGATCGCGGTGAAGTTGGCGCACCTTCCCCCCGATCTGTCGTTCATCCGGGACGCGGGGGTGAACCTGGGCCTGGGGTTCTACCCGTGGGTGTTCCTGATCCTCGCGTCGTCCTCGAATTCGGTGAACCTCACCGACGGGCTCGACGGCCTGGCATCGGGCGCGACGATCCTGGTGCTGTCGGCCTATGTGTACATCGCCTTCTGGCAGTACCGCCACACGTGCGGCGTGTTGGGCGTCGTGGACGCGTGCTACCCGGTGGGGGTCAACGCCGCCCTCGACACTGCCATCGTCGCGGGCGGGGCCGTCGGCGCGGTCGCCGGATTCCTGTGGTGGAACGCGGCTCCGGCCCAGATCTTCATGGGCGACACCGGTGCGCTGGCGCTCGGCGGCCTGATCGGCGCGCTCGCCATCGTCACCAGCACGCAGCTCCTGCTCGTCGTGTTGGGCGGCCTGTTCGTCCTGGAGACCACGTCGGTCATCATCCAGGTCATCGCGTTCCGAGGCCTGGGGCGACGGGTCTTCCGGATGTCCCCCATCCACCATCATTTCGAGCTTGCCGGGTGGCCGGAGTTCACGGTCATCGTGCGGTTCTGGATCATCGCCGGGATGTGCGTGGCCATCGGCATCGGGCTGTTCTACGCCGACTTCCTCGCGCGAGGGGGCACGGGATGAGGCTCGAGGACGACCGACGAGGTGTGGTCGACAGAACGAACGCGTTCGCCGGCGAGCGCGTGCTGGTCGTGGGACTCGGTGTCGCCGGCCGCGCGGCCGCACGGGTCCTGGCGGAGGAGGGAGCACAGGTCAGGGTGACCGAGGAGCGCGCGGAGGCCGTCGGGGCGCGGGAGATCCGCGAGCTCGGCGTGGAGGTCCTGACGGGGGGCCACGAGCACTGGCACCTGGACGGCGTCACCGCCGTCGTGGCCAGCCCCGGCGTGCCGGAGAGCGCGCCGATCCTGCGGTGGGCGGCCGATCGAGGCGTGGCCATCTGGAGCGAGCTGGACGTCGGCGCTCGGCTGTGTCACGTGCCGTTCGTCGCGGTGACCGGGACGAACGGCAAGTCCACGACCACGATGATGGTCGCCGCCATGATGCGGGCCGCTGGCCTCGACGCCACGGCGTGCGGCAACATCGGTCACGCGTTCTCCCTGGCTGCGAGAGAGGGACACGCGGCGTTGGCAGTTGAAGCCTCCTCGTTCCAGCTGCGCTTCCATCACTGGCTGCATCCACGCGTCTCGGTCCTACTGAACGTGGCGCAAGACCACGTCGACTGGCACGGATCGTTCGCTCGCTATGCCGAGGCCAAGGCACGCGTCTATGCGCGCCAGAACGAGAACGACGTCCACGTCGGGAACGCGGACGATGATCGGGGGAGGGAGATCTCCATCGGGGCCCCGTGCCGGGTGGTGTGGTTTCGGATGGGTCCGCCGGGTGACGGAGAGGTCGGCTTCGTGGGCCGGGAGCTCGTCGCCCGGGTGGACGGCGAGGCCCGCCTGGGGACCCCGGTGTCCGACGCCATTGGATTCCAGGCCGACGCGGCTGCTGCGGCCGCCGCCGCCATGTCGTTCGGTCTCCCCCCCGGCTCCGTGGCCGAGGGCCTGCGCCGGACCGTTCCCCTCCCACATCGCGGTGAGGAGGTGGCCCGGGTGGGATCCGTCACCTTCCTGGACGATTCCAAAGCCACGAACGTCCATGCTGCGCTCCACGCGCTGTCGGGCCGGCACGATGTCGTCCTGATCGCGGGGGGTGTGGCCAAGGGTGTCGACCTGTCGCCGCTCGCGGAGGCCGCGTCGGCGCTGTCCGCCGTGGTGGCGATCGGAGACGCGGCGCCGGAAATCGCCGTGCTCTTCGAGTCCAAGGTGGCCGTGAGCAAAGCCGGTTCGATCGAGGAAGCGGTGCGCGAGGGGTTCGAGCTGGCCCCCCGAGGGGGCACTGTCCTGCTCGCGCCGGCCTGCGCCAGCTGGGACATGTTCCGCGACTACGCCGAGCGCGGGGAGCGATTCGCTCGGGCCGCACGGCGGTTGGCAGAGGAGATGGCCGATGGCCCGCGTTGAGGTCGTGGCGCCGACCGGACCTCGGCTGCGCCTGGTGGCTCGCCGCGACGCCATGTACGGGCCTCGGTCCCGGGCGGAGGTCATGGCACGGCGGAACCTCACCATGCTGATCGGAGCCACCGCGTTCCTCACCACCGGGGGCCTCATCATGGTGCTGTCGGCGAGCTCGGTGTCGGCGTACGCGCAATACGGCTCGAGCTTCATGTTCTTCCAGCGGCAGGCTGCGTACGCGGTGGTCGGCGCGGCCGCCCTCGTCGTCACATCGCGGATGCGTTACGAGGCATGGCAGCGCTTGGCGGTTCCCCTCCTTGGGTTCACGGTGGTTCTGCTCGCGCTGGTGCTCCACCCGACCGCGGGGATCGAAGCGTACGGCTCGTCGAGATGGATTTCGCTCGGACCGATCACGATCCAACCGTCGGAGCTGGCGAAACTGGCGCTCGCGGTGTTCGTCGCGACCGTCCTGGCTCGCAAGTGGAGCCGGATGGACCAACCGACGCACTTCGCCCTGCCGCTCCTTCCCGTCGCGGTGCTCGTGTGCGGGATGGTGATCCTCCAACCGGACCTGGGAACCGCGGTCATCCTGGCGGGCTCGGTGTTCCTGTTGGTGTTCGCGGCGGGCGTTCGGTTCCGCTACCTGGCAGCGGTGGGGATCGTCGGACTCGCGATCGGGTTCGCGCTGATCATGGCGGAGGGATACCGGCGGGCCCGCTTCCTGTCCTTCCTTCACCCCTGGGCGGACGCGAAGAACACGGGATACCAGCTGATCCAGTCCCTCATCGCACTGGGATCGGGCGGATGGTTCGGGGTGGGGCTTGGGACCAGCCGTCAGAAATGGATGTATGTCCCCAATGCGCACACGGACTTCATCTTCTCCATCCTCGGCGAGGAGCTCGGCCTCATCGGTGAGATCGTCGTCCTGGTGGCCTTCGGCGTGTTGATCTACGCCGGGATCCGGATCGCGGCTCGAGCGCCGGACGTGTTCGGCCGGCTCCTCGCGTCCGGGATCGTGTCGTGGTTCGGCCTCCAGATCGTGGTGAACCTTGGGGCCGTCACCGGCCTGTTGCCGATCACCGGCGTACCGCTCCCGATGCTCTCGTACGGGGGGTCGTCCCTCGTCGTGTCGCTCGCCGCCGTGGGGATCCTGGTGAACATCGGCAAGGCCAGGAACTCCTCGCAGAGCGCGCGGACCCGGACGACCCGATGAGGGTGGTGATCGCGGGGGGCGGCACCGCGGGACACGTCTTCCCCGCTCTTGCCCTGGCGAAGGAGCTGACCGAGCGGCACGGGGCCGGCGTCGCGTTCGTGGGAACCGCCGGGGGCCTCGAAGCGGAGCTCGTCCCCGCGGCCGGGTACCCGCTCACGACGGTCGAGGCACGGCCGTTCGAGAGGAAGCTCTCGCTCCGCGCCGCAACGGCACCGCTCTGGGCGCTGCGATCCATCGGTCGGTGCCGGCCCCTGGTGGCGCGGGCGGACGTGGTGGTGGGGATGGGCGGCTACGTGAGCGCCCCGGCCTCGCTCGCCGCGATCCGGTGGCGGCGCCCACTTGTGCTCCACGAGCAGAACGCCGTCCCCGGGCTGGCCAACCGGGTACTGTCCCGGGCCGCCCGGACGGTCGCGCTGTCGTTCGGTGAGACGGCGCGTCTGCTTCCCAGGCGCATCGTCACCGAGGTCACAGGGAACCCCGTCCGCGAGGACATCCTCGCGGTGCAACCGGACCGGTCCGCGTTAGCCGCGGAGGCGCGATCGACTCTGGGGCTGGAGGCCGGCCGGGCGACGGTCGTCGCGTTCGGTGGGAGCCAGGGCGCGCTCCACCTCGACCGTGCGATGACCGACGCGCTCGAACGTCTGCGCGACCGGAGTGACCTGCAGGTGGTGCTCCTCACCGGGACCGGACACTTTCAGGAGACGGAGCGTCGGCTGTCCCAGGGCGACCCGCTGCTCGTACGGGCCCTCCCGTTCCTCGATCGCATGGAGCTCGCCTACGCCGTGGCCGACCTGGTCGTGTCGAGGTCGGGCGCCACCACCGTTGCCGAGGTCACCGTGTGCGGCCTGCCGTCGATCCTCGTCCCTTATCCGTACGCGACGGGCCGGCATCAGGAGGCGAACGCGCGCGCCGTTCAGCGCGCGGGGGCGGCCATGGTCGTCACGGACGACGCGCTCACCGGCGAGCTCCTGGCATCGAAGGTGACCGGCCTCCTCCAGGACCGGCCACGCCTTCGAGCGATGGGGGAGCGCGCGTCGGCCGTGGCCCGGCCCGATGCGGCCCAAGCCCTGGCGAAGGTGGTAGCGGAGGCGGCCGAGGGATGAGCGACGGGTTCGTTCCACCGCGGGGAAGCGTCGCCACGCTCGAGGTCCCGGATCTCTCGGGGATCCGTTCCGTCCACCTGATCGGCATCGGGGGATACGGGATGCGTTCGCTCGCTCGCATGTTGATCGCGCGAGGGGTGACGGTCGCCGGCTCGGACCTGAAGGACCGAGGGCTGGACGAGCTCCGGGCCCTGGGGGCCACGGTCTTCGTCGGCCACAGGCCTGAGCAGGTGGGTGACCCCGACGCCGTCATCGTGTCGTCGGCCGTCCTGGAACGAAACGTCGAGCTCCGCGAGGCGCGGCGTCTCGGTTTGCCGGTCCTCGCCCGGGCACAGGTCCTGGCGGCTCTCGCCGCGGACCTTCGGACCCTCGCGGTGGCCGGTACCCACGGCAAGACCACGACGACGTCGATGCTGTCGGTGATCCTGGAACGAGCCGGCCTCGACCCCAGCTTCGTGGTGGGCGGCGACCTGAACGAGATCGGCTCCGGGGCCAAGCACGGCCGGGGGGACCTGTTCGTCGTGGAGGTGGACGAGAGCGACGGCTCGTTCCTGCTGTTCCATCCTGAGGTGGCGGTGATCACCAACGTCGAGGCGGACCACCACGCCTTCTATCCGGCCGGAAGGCCGGCGGTCGAAGGGGCGTTCGCCAGTTTCGTCCGGCAGGCCGCGAAGGTGGTGGCGTGCGGCGACGACCCCGGCACGCGGGCCGTCCTGGAACGATCGGGGACCACCGCGGTCACGTACGGCTGCGATCCCGGGAACGCCGTGCGGGTGACCATCGGTGGAGAGGCGGGCCATGCCCGGGGAACGGTGATCATGGAGGACGGCGGATCGGTGGAGCTTCGCCTCCAGGTGATCGGCGCCCACACCATCCTCGATGGGACGGCCGCGCTGCTCGCGGCCCGGGAGGTCGGGGTGCCGCCGGCGGAGGCGGCCGAGGCGCTCTCGTCGTTCACGGGGGTGAAGCGCCGCCTGGAGTTTCGGGGCGCGGCGCGAGGCGCGGCGTTCTACGACGACTACGCGCATCACCCCACCGAGGTCACCACGACGCTCGAGGCCGCGCCCGTCGATCATCACTCGCGGGTGGTGGTCGTGTTCCAGCCGCATCGGTACACGCGGACCCGCGCGCTGTCGCGAGAGCTCGGCGAGAGCCTCGCCGGGGTGGATCTCGCCGTGGTGACCGACGTGTACCACGCCGACGAGGATCCGATCCCAGGGGTCACGGGCAAGTTGGTGGTGAACGCGCTCACCGCCGCGGCCCCCGGGCAACGGGTCGCGTATCTACCGCACCGTAAGGACGTCGTGCGTTTCCTGCTGGCGGAGGTGCGCGAGGGCGATCTCGTCCTGATGATGGGTGCCGGCGACATCCCGATGATCACTGAGGAGGTCCTGGAGCGGCTGGGGGATGCATCGTGACCGACGCCCTGCGGCGGGCCGAGTCGATCCTCCGGGCGGCCTGCGGCGAGCGCGTCCGTACCGAGTTCCCCCTCGCGCCCCTGACATCGTTTCGGATCGGCGGTCCCGCGACCCTGTACCTGGAGCCCGAGTCCGAACGCGATCTGGTGGCGGCAGGTGAGGCCGTCCGTCAGGCAGACATTCCGGTGGTGGTGATCGGCAAGGGATCGAACATCCTGGTGGCCGACCGGGGGTTCGAGGGACTGGTCCTTCGGTTGGGGCGGGGGTACCGGTGGGCCGCGAGGAGCGGAGACCGGATCACGGCCGGCGGGGCAATGCCGCTTCCCGCGCTCGCCGGCGTGGCGCTGTCGCACGGGCTGACGGGGCTCGAGTTCGGGGTGGCCATCCCGGCGTCGTTCGGTGGGGCCATCCGGATGAACGCCGGGGCCCACGGCCGCGAGGTCGCCAAGGTGGTGGAGTCGGTGGACGTCTTCGAGCTCGCCACCCAGGCGGCTCGGGTCGTCTCCGAGGCCGACGCCAGGTTCGGCTACCGGAACAGCGACCTCCCCGGGGACGCCGTCGTCGTGGGAGGCACGGTGCGCCTGGCGCCGGCGGACACTTCGGAGATCCGCCGGCTGATGGAGGAAGCCCGGGAGTGGCGGCGGCGGACGCAACCGCTGGCCGAGCCGAACTGCGGGAGCGTCTTCAAGAACCCGCCCGGAGATCACGCCGCCCGGTTGATCGAGGAAGCCGGCGGCAAGGGTCTGTCCGTTGGCGGCGCGGTGGTCTCGGCGAAGCACGCGAACTTCATCGTTGCCGCCGAGGGGGCGAAGGCAGCCGACGTCGTCGAGCTCATCGCGACGATGCAGGATCTGGTCCACGCCCGCACCGGCGTCCATCTCGATCCGGAGGTCCACCTCGTTGGCCACTTCGACCTCGCGCCTCACTGAGCTCCTGGCCGCCGTTCGCGGCCGGCGCCTGGTCGCTGCGGTGATCGCCGCGGCGGTGGCCATCGTCGCGACCTCGCTCGTCGTTTCCCGGTCGTCGCTGCTTCACGTGCGCCATGTGGAGGTGGTCGGGACGACGAGCCTGACCCGCTCGGAGGTGGTGCGGCTGGCTGGTCTCTCCTCGTCGACGAACGTCCTGTGGTTCGATCCCGGGGCCGTCGAGCGGCGCCTCGAATCAGATCCATGGGTCGCCACCGCAACGGTGTCCCGGCGCTTGCCCGGAACGATTCGGATCTCGGTGGTCGAGCGTGTCCCCGTGGCGATGATCCGGGACGAACTGGGCTTCACGGTTCTCGCCACCGACGGCGTTGCGCTCAGCACGGTGGAGGCCGATCCAGCGCTCCCCGAGATCGTGGTCGTGGCCGGCTCGAGCGCCCGACCGGGGAATGCGAAGGCTCGAGCCGCCGCAGCCAGGGCCATCGCCTGGCTGGATGGAGGCAGACGGCCGGCGGTCGTCAGGGCGGTGGTCTCGGCCGGCACCCTCACCGTCGAGCTCGATGGCGGGACCCGCGTGGAGTTCGGACAACCGATCGGGATCGAGGTCAAGGCCGCGGCGGCCCGGCGGATCCTCCAGTGGGCCGCCTCGCAACGAGCCTCGGTGGCGAGGGTGAACGTCATCGCCCCCGACTCCCCAACGGCCACGTTCGACTGAGCCTGGAGCCGCCGCCTGGCTGTCAGGGTTACGGGCAGTGACCAGGGCATATCCCTTGACGGACCTGAGGTTTGATAGTAGCGTGACCCCTCGAACGTAAAGTAGATATACCAATAACGTTCAACTAGAGGTTCACATCCGAGGGGGGTTCGAAGCGGCGTTTCCCCAGGTAGACCGGGGGCGGAAGCACCCGGGGGAGCGGAGGTCGAGGATGGAGACTCCTCAGAACTACCTCGCCGTGATCAAGGTGGTTGGTATCGGCGGCGGGGGGGTGAACGCGGTCAATCGCATGGTGGAGGCCGGGCTCCGGGGGGTGGAGTTCGTGGCCGTGAACACGGACGCCCAGACGCTGCTGATGTCCGACGCCGAGGTCAAGCTGGACATCGGTCGGGAGACCACGCGAGGCCTGGGTGCGGGGTCGGACCCCGAGGTCGGGCGGCGAGCTGCAGAGGAGCACCGCGAGGAGATGGAGGAGCTCCTGAAGGGCTCCGACATGGTCTTCATCACCGCCGGTGAAGGAGGCGGCACGGGGACCGGCGGGTCGCCCGTCGTGGCGGAGCTGGCCCGCAAGGCCGGAGCCCTGACGATCGGCGTCGTCACGAGACCGTTCGGGTTCGAGGGGCGCAAGCGCGCCACCCAAGCCGACCTTGGCATCTCGGAGCTGAAGAAGGCCGTCGATACCCTCATCGTGGTTCCGAACGACAGGCTGCTGCAGGTCTCCGATCCCCACACGCCGATCGTCGATGCCTTCCGCATGGCGGACCAGGTGCTGTATCAGGGCGTCGAGGGCATCACCTCGCTGATCACCACCCCCGGCCTCATCAACCTGGACTTCGCCGACGTGAAGGCCGTGATGCTCGGGGCCGGTTCGGCGTTGATGGGGATCGGTCACGGATCGGGCGAGGATCGGGCGGAGGATGCTGCCAAGGCCGCCGTCTCCTCGCCGCTCCTTGAGTCATCCATCGAAGGCGCGCGCGGCGTCCTGCTGTCGATCGCCGGTCCGACCGACCTCAAGCTGCACGAGGTCAACAAGGCGGCCGACGCGATCACACGAGTGGCGCACCCCGACGCGAACATCATCTTCGGAGCGGTCGTGGACGATGCACTCGGGGAGGAGGTGCGGGTCACCGTCATCGCGGCGGGCTTCGACAAGCTGGTCGAGCGGGCCGGGCGGGAAGGGCGTTTGTCCCGGATCCTGGAGGAGCCAGTGTTGGTCCCCGAAGCGCTCGACGAGGAGCAGGAACCGGGACCCGTGCCCTCGATCCTCATCGACGATGAGGACGAGATCTTCAAGCCGGTGCCCGAGCGGGTGCCGTTCGACGCGGAAGAGGACCTGGACATCCCGGATTTCCTGAAGAGCTGAAGGCAGGACCATCGTCCTGCGGCCAACGGTCGTGGGGCGGGGAGGCAGGATGGTTCGAGAGGCGCCCTTCCCCCGCCTCTGGGCAGGCCCCCCGCCCCTCACGTCCGCGGCCGGAGTCAGGAGTCGACCTGCGAACATCTCCCAGTGAGCCCGTTCGGACGACGAGCCCTCGAGGGCGGCCCCCACGCCCCGGTCTCCGTCGACGCCGTGTCTCCCATCCGTGTGAAACGGGTCAACGACCTTCAACTGTTGTCAACTTCTGTTCACTCATGGTGCTAGACTCCCGCGAGGCCGTGCTGGCCAACCTGGCTCGAGTCCGGGCCGGCATCGCCAGGGCCTGCGAGCGTTCCGGCCGGGATCCTGGCGAGGTTCGGCTGGTCGCCGCGAGCAAGGCGGTGTCGGCAGAGGCCGTGCGTTGGGCCCACGAGGACGGGGTCGAGGACTTTGGAGAGAACTACGTGCGAGAGCTGGAGACCAAGCGGGAGGCGGTCAGGGGTCCACGGTGGCATTTCATCGGGACCCTGCAGAGCCACACGGCGCATCGGGTGGCCGACCTGGCAGATGTGGTGCAAACGCTGACGCCGGGAAACGCCGTCGGGCGCCTGTCCCGGCGCGCCGCGCAGCACGGCCGCCGCATCCCGGCGCTCATCGAGGTGGACTTCACCGGCGAGCGGACCGGGGTGGCTCCGCAGAGGTGCGTGGGCTTCGCCGAGGAGGTCTCGGCCATGGACGGCCTGGATCTGCGTGGCCTCATGACCCTGCCACCCATGCCGCAGGCGCCCGAGGAAACGCGACCGTGGTTCATCCGCCTTCGCGAGCTGCTGGCGGAAGTGAGGGCCACGCATCCGCAGGCCGAGGAGCTCTCGATGGGAATGTCGATGGACTACGAGGTTGCAGTGGAGGAAGGCGCTACGATGGTCCGGGTCGGGACGGCCCTGTTCGGCGAACGGCCTCCCGCAGGTACGTAGGAGGAGACATGCCAGGCGTGTGGAAGAAGACGCTCACGTACCTCGGCCTCGTCGAGGAGGATGAGTTCGAGCAACTCGATGACGTTGCCGCCCAAGCCGAAGCGGCGCCGGTTCGCCGCCTCCAGCGGCCTCACGCCGTCCGCGACGTGCACGCCGAGCAGGACGAGATCGGCCTCGTGCGGACGATTCCCTCCCGTCGCTCGACCGCGTCATCGATCCACAAGTCCGAACCTCGCCGGTTCAACGAGGCACGCGACATCGCCAACCGGTACAAGGACGGGGTCCCGGTGATCATGAACCTGCAGAGCACCGACGACACGATCGCCCGGCGCCTCGTCGATTTCGCCTCCGGCCTCGTCTACGGCCTCGATGGGAAAATCGAGATGGTCGCCAACCGCGTCTACCTCCTTACGCCGGCGAACATCGAGGTCTCCGCGGAGGATCGGGAACGGATCGCCGGCGGTGACTTCTACAACCAGTTCTAGGACGCCTCCGAGGGCGCGCCCAGCATCATGATCTGCGCCCAGAGCGCATTCGCCCAGGTGCTGTGCGTTCTGCTGTCCGTCTACTGGATCATCCTCCTGACTCGGATCATCCTGTCGTGGGCGATATCCCTCGGATGGCGCCCGCCGTACTCGGGGCCTCTGCGAACGATCCTCGATCTGATCGACGCCGTGACCGATCCCGTCCTCCGCCCGCTGCGGGCCCTCATGCCGCCGATCCGAGCGGGCGGCGTGGGACTGGACCTCTCGCCGCTGATCGCGTTCGTTATCCTCTTCGTCCTTCGGTCCGTGTTCTGCTAGCCCTGGGGGAAGGCATGAGGAAGAAGAAGCGGGATACGCAGGAGGCCGGGTTCACCACCCCGGCGACGCGGCCCCGGCTGACGCCGATCGACGTCCAGCAGAAGGAGTTCCGACTGGCCTTCAGGGGCTACAACGAGCGTGATGTTGACGAGTTCCTGGATCTCGTCACCGAGGAGTTGGCCGCCTACACGGAGGAGAACCGCCGCCTGCAGGACCGCGCGGACTCGAACGTCGAGTCGCCGGGGGGTGCGGACGTGACGTGGGCCTCCCGGGAGGCAGAGGGGATCCTCGAGCGGGCTCGGGGGGATGCCGCCTCCACCGTCGCGGAGGCCGAGGAGCGGGCCGCGGCCGGGGCGGGTCCCGCCGACCCCCGAGGGGTCATCGCCCCCTACCTCAACCGCGAGCGCGAGTTCCTCCAGAGCCTGGGACAGCTGGTGCAGCAGCACGCGGACTCCGTGCGGCGGATGGTGCGGTCGGCCAAGGAGCAGGCCGCGACCCCATCGGCGGCCGGGGAGAACATGGACGAGGTTCCTCGCGTCAGGATCGAACCGGCCGGGCCCAAACCCATGGGCGCGCCGGTCCAGCCGCGCGCCGAGGGCGCCCGGGGCGATTCGGCTCCGGGCCGGCATCGCTCCGTCCGCGAACTGTTCTGGGGCGAGGAGTAGTTTCCGGGCTCTGAATAGTCATCTACGCTCGGCGCTCCGTTGGCGCTACGATCCGGACCGACCTACTCCCGAAGGCTTACGGACTCCCGAGGGCAAGGACGCCGACGGTGAGCGAGGCTACCGCGACGATGAGGGCGACACCGGACACGGCTAGGGTCGCCGCGAACAGCCGCATCGACTGATCGCGAACCTTGCGGATCGCCGCGTGGTCGGGATCCACCGACGTGAACGCATCCATCCCGTCGATTGTACGTGCCAGGCCCTTGGCTCCCAGTTTCGTTCCTCGGGTCAATCGAAGGGATCAGTGCTGGAGGAACGCCCGACCTCGGGATCGAGCGGCGACGAGGGCAGCCTCGTACTCGGTGAACGAGGTGGCCCAAGGGAGGACCGAACACACGAAAGAGGCTCGCCTCATGCCCTCCGGAGGCTGATGGTCACAGCACGCCCATCGATCGAGGCTTCCTGACGGGCTTCGGCTCCGTCCACCGCCTCATCGGTGAGGCTGATGGCCAAGGTCTCACCGGCGATCTCGTCGCGGTGCGCGGCCAGCGCGCGAGCGAGGTGACCGGTCGTCTGGATGCCGAGCTCGATGCGATCTGTGATCTCAAGGGCGGCCGCCTTCCGGGCATCCTGCACCAGCCGAACCAGCTCGCGGGCGAGCCCCTCCCGCCGCAGCTCCTCGGTCGGCTCGAGCTCGATGGCCACGGTCAGCCCGCCCTCGTCCGCCATCCCCCATCCTCCCGCGGTCTCTTGGGTCAGGTCCACGTCGTCGGGTCCCAACGAAACCTCACCTGATGAGGTGCCGACGGTCACCCGCTCGCCGCGGGCCAGGCTCGCCGCGAGCGAACCCTCGTCTGCGGCCAGGGCGGCCGCCACCTCCTTCACCCCAGGGCCGAGCCTCGGCCCCAAGGTCCGGAAGTTCGGTTTCGCCCGCCATCGGCCGAGCTGTTCGGCCGACTCGGCGAAGACCACGCCCTTCACGTTCAGCTCCTGGGCCACGAGCGTCAGCAGGGGCCGAAGGGCGTCGTGATCACCCGGGTAGTGCACGACGGCTTCGAGGAGCGGTTGGCGCACCTTCACCTTGGATTCGCTGCGGATCCGCCGACCGAGCTCGACGATCTGCCGGGCCGCCTGCATGGCCTCGTCCAGGGCTCGGTCGACCATCGAATCCTCTGCCTCGGGGTAGTCGGACAGGTGAACCGACTCCGGGAAGCCTCCTCGATCGGCGGCCAGGTTCCGCCAGATCTCCTCGGAGACGAACGGTGTGAACGGGGCGAGCAGCCGAGCCAACGCGACCAGGCTCTCCTGAAGCGTGACGAACGCGGCGTCGGTGTCCGCGCCCCCCGCGCCTCCCGGATCCCAGAAGCGGCGACGAGCCAGGCGGACGTACCAGTTCGACAGGTCGTCGACGAACCGGGCGATGCGACGGCCGGCGCCCGTGGCGTCGTAACCGTCGAGTCCATCGCGCGCCTCATCCGCCACCTGCGAGAGCTGCGACAGGATCCAGCGGTCGAGGGGCGGCCGGTCCTCCGGCGCGATGGCCACGTTCTCGGGCTCGAAGCCGCTCGCGTTGGCGTAGGTCACGTGGAACGCGTACACGTTCCAGAGCGTCAGCAGGAACTGCCGCACCACGTCGTTCAGGATCTCGGCGCTGACCCGTCGGTCCGCCCACGGTGAACCACCGGTTAGCAGATACCACCGGAGCGCGTCGGCCCCCACACGGTCCATCACGTCCATGGGCTCGATGACGTTGCCGAGGCTCTTCGACATCTTCCTGCCCTCGGCGTCGACGATGAGCCCAAGACAGACGACGTTCCGGTAGCAGATGGAGTCGAAGTGGAGCACGCCCTCGGCCATCAGCGTGTAGAACCACCCCCGCGTCTGGTCGATGGCCTCGGAGATGAAATCGGCGGGGAACCTCCCCTCGAACGGCTCCTGGCCCCGGCGGAGCTCGGGATGGTAACCCCACTGGGCGAAGGGCATGGCCCCCGAGTCGTACCACGTGTCGATGACCTCGGGGACCCGGCGGGCCTCCTCACCGCATTCGGCGCAGCGCACGATGACCTCGTCGATCGAGGGGCGGTGGGGATCGATGGCCGTGACGTCTCGACCGGCCAATCCCGACAGCTCGGTCAACGACGCGATCGCGGTGTCGTGGCCCTTCGAGCAGCGCCAGATGGGGAGGGGCGTGCCCCAGTACCGTTCCCGGGACAGTGCCCAGTCCACGTTGTTCTCCAGCCAGTCGCCGTACCGGCCGTGTTTGATGTGGTCCGGGTACCAGTTCACCGACTCGTTCACCTCGAGGAGCCGGTCCTTCACGGCCGTGGTGCGGATGTACCACGAGCTGCGAGCCATGTAGATGAGCGGCGTGCCGCATCGCCAGCACAGCGGGTAGGTGTGCTCGATCGTCTCGGCCCGAACGAGGAGTCCGCGGCTCCGGAGGTCCTCGATGATCAGTGGGTCCGCGTCCTTGAAGAACGCCCCTCGGACGAATGCCGGCGCGTCGTCGGTGAACCGCCCCTCGCCATCGAGTGGTTTGAACGTCGGCCACCCCTGGCGGCGCCCGATCTCCAGATCCTCCGGACCGAATGCGGGGGCCAGATGGACCACGCCCGTCCCCTCGTCGAGCGAGACGAAGTCTGCGGCCACCACCCGGTGCGCGCCCTCGACGTTGGGGTACAGCGGGTCGTACAGCGAACCCACCAGAGCCTCGCCGAGGAGTGTCCGGATGTCGGGCCGGTCACGGGCCACGGTGGCCCAGCCGGGATCGCCGGCGAGCGCACGGAATGCCGCCTCGGCGAGGATCAGCCGGTCCCCGCCGGCGTCGAGTTCGACGTACGCGGCATCGGGCTTGACCGCAACCCCGGTGTTGGAGATCAGCGTCCACGGCGTGGTCGTCCATCCGAGCATCGACGCTCCGATCAGGGACGGATCGGTGGCCTCCTCGATCCTGAACTTCACGTACACGCTCGGGTCCTCGACCTGCTCGTAGCCCATCGCGACCTCGGCATCGGAGAGCGGCGTGCCGCATCGAGGGCAGTACGCGGTTACGCGGTCGGCCTCGAACAGCATCCCCTGGCCGTGCAGTTGCTTGAGCGACCACCAGACGCTCTCGATGTACTCGGTGTCCATGGTCCAGTAGGCGTCAGAGGTGTCGATCCAGAACCCCAGCCGCTCGGTGAATCGCTCCCAGTCGTCGACGTATCGCGTGACCGACTCGCGGCACAGTCGGTTGAACTCCGCGATGCCGAACGCCTCGATGTCTCGCTTCGTCCGGGTGCCGATCTCCTTCTCCACCTCGAGCTCGACAGGCAGGCCGTGGCAGTCCCACCCCGCCTTTCGCCCGACGGAGTGGCCGGTCATCGTCTTGTACCGAGGGTAGAGGTCCTTGAACGCCCGGGCCTCCGTGTGGTGGATCCCCGGCTTGCCGTTCGCCGTGGGCGGGCCCTCGTAGAACACCCACTCGGGGGCGCCCTGCCTGGCTTTCAGGCTCTTGGCGAAGATGCCCGCCTCGTCCCAGAACCGCAGGATGCGTCGCTCGAGCTCCGGGAAACTCACCTTCGGATCGACCGGCTCGAACCGCACCTCTCACACCTCCCGACAAACGAAACGCCTCGTCCCGTGGCAGGGACGAGGCGAAAACCCCGCGGTACCATCCCGCGTTGCCGCACCTCTCGGGCGGCCGCTCGGGGGATGATGGAATGGACCGGGCGCCGGGCTTCCACCTTCCCCGGCTCGCTCCTGCCTCCGCATCCCCTCCTTACTCGTTCCCGTCAACGCCTGTTGCGGGCCATGCTACATGGCGGAGCCATCGAGGTCACGGACGCGGGGCCGCCGGGCGCGAACGGGCCCAGCTCGCGGCGCGATGCCCTGCCGCACAACGTCGGGCCCGTGTTTGTCGGTCGCATCGGGCGGTGTTACCGTCCCTGTCCCATGGCTGCGAAGACCGCTTTCACCAAGAAAGAGCTCGACGACCTGCGCGAACGGCTTGTGGAAGAGAAGGAGCAACTACAGGTCCAGCTGTCTACCATCGAGGAGGCGACCTTCGCCACCTCGCAGTCGGACATGTCGGGGGAGGTCTCCTTCGACGACGAGAACGCCGATGCGGGGACGTTCACCTTCGAGCGGGAGCGGGACCTGTCGATCGAGAACAACGTGCGGGACCTGCTCCGCAAGATCGACCGGGCCCTGGCCAGGATGGACGAGGGTACCTACGGGATCTGCTCCAGGTGCGGCAAGCCCATCGAGAAGGCCCGGCTGAAGGCGCTGCCGTACGCGGACCTCTGCATCAAGGACGCCCAGGCCCAGGCACGCTCCAGATAGCGAGACGGCCGTGACCGGGGAGCGGCGTCTGGCCGCCTGGCTCTACGCCACCGCCGGCCTGACCTATGTGGTCGATCGCTTCACCAAGCTGTGGGCCGAGCGCGCCCTGGCGGGGCGGCCTCCGGTGACCGTCATCCCCGGTGTGCTCCAGCTCAACTACACGACGAACTCCGGAGGGGCTTTCGGCCTGGGGCAGAGCGCGCCGTTGGTGTTCGTCGCCGCCACCATCCTGGTGGCGGCGGCGATCGTTGCCTCATCGTTCCGGCTCCGGAACGGCCCCACCGCAGTGGCGCTTGGCCTCATCCTCGGTGGGGCGTTCGGCAACCTCACCGATCGCGCGGCGAGGGGCGACGGCGTGCTGTCGGGACGCGTGGTGGACTTCATCGACTTCCACGTCTGGCCCGTGTTCAACGTGGCCGACTCGGCCATCGTGATCGGCGCAGTCCTCCTCGCCATGGGAGGCATCCGCCGGGAGCGGGAGGCGTGAGGTGGCCCACGAGTTCGAAGCGACCGCTGGCCGGCTGGACGCCGTGGTCGCCGACCGCCTCTCGCTGACCCGGGCCGACGCACAGCGAGCCATCGCCGGCGGTCGGGTCCTGGTGGACGGTGCCCTTCGTGCGAAGTCGCATCGGCTCGCGGGCGGCGAGCGAGTGTCCGTGGACCTCGCCGGGATGGGCGACGTGGCGCCCGAGGGCCCGCCCGTGGAGGTCCGGTATCGTGATTCATCCCTCCTGATCGTGAGCAAGCCGGCCGGGCTGCCCACGCACCCCACGGTGGGCCGGCTCACCGGGACGTTGGTCAACCGCCTCATCGGGATGGGGGTCTCGCTCTCTTCGGCCTCGGGGCCACTGCGTCCCGGCATCGTGCACCGCCTGGACGCCGGGACCTCGGGCCTGATGATCGTTGCCTCCACCGACCAGGCCCATCACGCGCTTACGGCGATGCTCCGGCGCCACGAGGTGGACCGCCGGTACCTGGCGCTCGTCCGGGGCGCCGTGGCGCACGAGCGGTTCGCGGTGGACGCGCCGCTGGGGCGGGTGGGATCGAGGATCCGGGTGCGGGCGGTGACGGGGAGGGAGGCCGAGACGCGCTTCGAGGTCCGCGAGCGGTTCAACCGTGCCACGCTCCTCGAGGCCGCGCCCACGACGGGACGGACCCATCAGATCCGGGTCCACCTGTCCGCGGTGGGCCACCCGGTCCTGGGCGACCGGGCATACGGCGGGGGAGGGGACGATGCGAAGCGCCTCGGGCTGACCCGGCCGTTCCTCCATTCAGGGAGGCTCTCGTTCGACCATCCGATCACAGGCGAGCGGATCGAGGTGGAGGATCCGCTGCCACCGGACCTGGCGGAAGCGCTGCGCCGTCTCCGGACGTAATCAAACCCCTCGGATCTGCACCGAGGGATTGAGCTCTCGGATCCTGGTGAGGAACTGGAAGTTCTCGGTAAAAGGTAGGCGCAGCCAGATTCGTCCCCTCGCATGTTCGATCTTCATGCCCATGTTCCCCCCCAGCCCTCGGATCTGGCGGATCTCGCCGGCGGCGACCATCACTCGTCGAGCGAGACCACGGAATTGAATCCAGCCATCGGGACTGATACGTGCCTCGAACGGAGTGCTGAGGACGTTAAACCAGAACCATCCCACGATGCCGAGCCATATCGCATCGAAAACGATGTGGTCAGGGTTCCTCACCGCGTCGGGCAGAACGGCCAGCAGCCCGAACAGTGTGAAGACCACAACCGTTGCAAGAAATAGGTAGGCGGATGCCCCTACCCGAGAGATGCTGGAACCATCTGGTGCATCAGGAAGCCGCCATGTCATCTCTGTCTCGATCGGACGGGGCTGACCCCTTCCTTGAGAAAGAGCGCGTGCTGCGTTCGCACCTCCTCCCGGGAAGCCAGGATTGCGTCCTCCACGTCGGGGGGGAGCGATCGCGACTCGATGAGGTCGGAGATCTTCTTCGGATCGACCGACCGGACCCGCTCCCACAGACCCAGCGGCTCGAGGATGGCCCGGAGCTTGTGCTCGTCGGGAGCGGTCACGTGTTGGGGCCTGCGATCCACCGCCGCCCCGTCCGAGCCGAACAGCCGTCCGTAGCCGTGTTCGTCGCAGAACGCGTTGATCAGCGCAGCCAGCTCCTCGATGCGCCGGTACACCTGCCGGCCCTGGCGCTTGAGCGAGATCCACTCGTCGACGATCTCGCTCATCCGGGGCGCGGGGTCGCCCTGCTGTTTCTCGTACTGGTGCCGGAACAGTGGGCAGAGACGCTGGTACTCGCACCAGTCACACAGGGGGTTCTGATGCGGCTCGAACTTGCCGGCCTCGATCCGCTCGGCCACAGTGGCGATCCGCCGCCGGAGGTCGTCGACGTCGGCTGCGGATCGGGTGGTGGTCATCCGCTGCCCCGGTAACAGGTAGTAGAGCGTCAGCCGCTCCGGCTCGATGCCCCAGACCTCCTTCGCCGCCAGGTGGTACATAGACAGTTGCAGGTCGCGGTCGATGGCAGACTGCGGCGGAAGCCTGCGGCTGGTCTTGTAGTCGATGATCTCGTACCCGCCTCCGGGGATGCGGTCCATCCGGTCGATGGTCCCGGCGATCTGGACGCCCTCCACATCGATCCGGAACCGGAACTCGAGCGCCGCGGGGATCCGGTACCGCTCGGCGTTCTCTCGATGGTACTGCTCGAGGACCTGACGCCCGTGCTCGAGGTACATGTGCTCCTCGGACTCGGTGGTGAAGCCGTCGCGGACCCAGACCATGTCGAGCATCTCGTGGAGCTCAGGGAGCAACGGGGCCACGGGAACCGGCCGGCTGTGGAATCGGTGGAGCGCCTGATGCAGCGAGTCGCCGAAGGACAGGGCGGGCGAGGTCGCCGCCGGCACCTTGTCCTCGTACTGGAATTTGAACTTGGCGGGGCATGTCTCGTAGGTCGAGATACTGCTGTACGAGAGTCTCAGGCCGACCACCTCGACGTTTGACAGCGGGTCTCGGGAGTATAGAGTTGGCGGGCGGCGAATTACAAGTCTGTAAGTTCTAAACAGCGAATGCACACGTTGTCCACACGGCGCCCGGCAGTTCCGTCGACGAGGTGGCGAGGGGAGCATGGCGGCTCGTAGCTTCGTCCACCTCCACACGCACACCGAGTACTCGCTGCTCGATGGGGCATCGCGGATCGGCGCTCTGTTCGAGCGGGCTCGGGATTTCCGGATGCAGGCCCTGGCGGTGACCGATCACGGGTCGATGTTCGGAGCGCTCGAGTTCTACGAGGCAGGTCGAGCGGCCGGGGTCAACCCCATCCTGGGCGTCGAGGCCTACGTCGCACCGGGATCGCGGTTCGACCGCACGCCCGGTGAGAGCGAGGAGAAGTACCGGCACCTCACCATCCTGGCCCGCGACGACGCCGGCTATCGCAACCTCCTCCGGCTGGTCACCGACGCCCACCTCGAGGGGTTCTATCACCGGCCCCGGATCGACAAGGAGCTCCTGGCGGAACGGTCCGGCGGCCTCATCGGTCTCTCGGGATGCCTGGCCTCGGAGATGGCTCGGCTGCTCGTCGGCGGCCAGGACGCGAAGGCCGCCGGGGTGGCCGCGTCCTACCGGGACCTGTTCGGGGAGGGGAACTTCTTCCTCGAGGTCCAGGACCACGGGCTGGCCGAGCAACGGACCGTGCTGACCAAGCTGGTGGAACTGTCCCGAACGACGGGGATCCCGCTCGTGGCCACGAACGACCTCCACTACACGGTGCGAGAGGACGCGAAGCCCCACGACGTCCTGCTATGCATCCAGCAGCAGAAGGTGCAGACCGACACGAACCGCCTGCGCTTCGACTCCGATCAGTTCTACATGAAGTCCGCCGAGGAGATGCGGGAGGTGTTCCGGGACCTCCCCGAGGCATGCGACAACACCTTGCGTATCGCCGAGATGTGCGAGCTGGAGCTGTCGTATGGCGACCTCCACCTCCCGAGATTCGAGCCGCCGGCGGGCATGGACCATGACGCGTTCCTCCGGCGGCTGGTCGACGAGGGCGCCAGGCAACGCTACGGCGACCTGGGGCCTGACGTCCGGGGCCGCATCGACCACGAGCTCGACGTCATCGCCCGGATGGGGTTCGCGGGCTACTTCCTCATCGTGTGGGATCTGATCCGGTTCTCGCGAGAGAACGGGATCCGGGTTGGGCCGGGCCGGGGCTCGGCGGCGGGCTCCGTCGTCTCGTACTCGCTGCGCATAACCGACCTGGACCCCCTCCGGTATGGGCTGATCTTCGAGCGGTTCCTGAACCCCGAGCGCAAGCAGCTTCCCGACATCGACATGGACTTCGACGAGCGCCGGCGGGACGAGGTGAT
>JBIOXZ010000128.1:0-17507 GCA_044869895.1 Actinomycetota bacterium
CCCAGGCGTTCACGCACGTGGCCCTCATCAACGGCGCGTTTCACCTCCAGAGGAAAGGGCGAGGCTCGCGGTAGGGATGCCGGCCGGAACGCTTACCCTTCGGTGCCGGTCGCCCTCCGCGGCTGGACGGACGAGAGGGCCGGCTCGGGCCAGGTCACTCGCGCCCCGATGTTGAACCGGGTCACCTCGGACCACAGGGCCGCGGTCCCCAGGACCTCGGCGATCGCCTCGTCGTCGTAGCCGTGCCGACGAAGCCCCGTCGCGTGCGCATGGAGGCAGTAGTCGCAGCCGTTCATCGCCGCAACGACGAACGCGATGACCTCCTTGGTCTTCGCGTCGACCTTCCGGGGTCGGAGCACGCGCTTCATGTGCTCGTTGATCGACTCCAGGTACTCGGGATCGTGCGCGAACGCCTTGTAGATGTCGGGCAGGAACCCTCCGTACCGAGCCTTGATCTGCCGGTAGGTCTGTCGCACCTGGTCGCTGGCGTCCTCTTCCTGGATCAGCTCGAAGATCGACATCGTCTTCTCCCTCTCTCTTGGTTGCTCGTGCGGAACCGTCCTACGCCGCCGCGTCCCGCAGGAGCGTCTGCTCGATGGAATCCTTGCTTCGGGCCCCGACGACCCTGCCCTGCTCCTCGCCCCCGCTGAACAGGATGAGGGTCGGGATGCTCAGAACGCCGTACTGGTGCGCCGTGTACGGGTTCTCGTCGACGTTGAGTTTCGCCACCCGCAGCCTTCCGGCATGCTCTCGTGCGATCTCCTCGACGACCGGCGCGACGATGTGGCACGGCCCGCACCAGTCCGCCCAGAAGTCGACCAGAACCGGCGGGTCCGAGTCCAGGACCGCCTGCGCGAAGTCGTGGTCGTTCACGTGGATGATCTGGTTGCTCATGCCAACTCCCTCCTTTCTGCTGCCGCTACGGAACTCGTTTCTCATTTCACCGAAACGCCTGAGCGACCAGTCGCGCTGCCCGAAGAGTCAGCGAGGAGACAGACCGAGCCCAAGTCAGCCGGAGGTGGCAGCGGCGCTCGGTTTCTCGACGACGCCCAGGTGCACTGGACTCGGGTTGGAGGATCCGCGTTCGACCGAGCTCGAGACGGATAGCCACGCTCGAGACGCTTAGGAGGGCACGACAGCAGGTATAATATCAGGATAACCTGTTGTTATCTCGCGGGAGGAGGACGTGTGATGGCAATGGAATCGGCGGCGAGGGTCTCGGCGGAAGCGTGCGGCCCGGAGCCCCTGGCCCGCTACTTCAGGGTCTTCGGCGACCCGACGAGGCTTCGGATCATCGAAGGCTTGCTCGAGCGGGAGCGTACGGTCTCGGAGCTCGTCGAGCTCGTCGGGGCACCGCAGAGCCGGGTCTCGAACCACCTGGCTTGCCTGAAGTGGTGCCAGGTGGCGGAGTCGGAGCGGAGGGGCCGCCGGGTCGTGTACCGGATCTCGGACCCCCGGGTCGGGGACCTCGTGCGACAGGCGCGCTCCCTTGCGAGCCCCCTGTGCGAACACCTGGCGAGCTGCCGGCGGATCGGCCCGGACTGGATCTAGGGAAACGAGGGAGGCATCGGATGAACAGGCTCCGGATGGAGGTCGCGGGCATGACCTGCGACTCGTGCAACGTCCACGTGGCGAGGGCTCTCGAGCGGGCCGGTGCGCGGGACGTCGGCGCCGACTGGCGGCGGGGCGAGGTTGTTTTCGCCGCCGACGGAGCCGTTGGCCCAGAACGTCTGGCTGAGGCCGTCCGCGATGCGGGCTACGGCCCGGGCGCCGTGACGGTGCTCGAGGAGGAGCGCCCGGCTACCCATGCGGGCTCCTCCGACTACGACCTCCTCGTCATCGGCGCCGGCTCGGCGGCGTTCGCCGCAGCCATCAAGGCCCGGGACCGAGGCGCCCGTGTGGCGCTGGTGGAGCAAGGGATCGTGGGAGGCACCTGCGTCAACGTCGGGTGCGTGCCCTCCAAGGCGCTGCTTCGGGCCGGCGACGTGTACTACCAGGCCGGTCACCACGACTTCGACGGGGTCGAGACGTCTGCCGGGGCCGTGGATCTCGCGGCGCTGGTAGCCGAGAAGAACGAGCTCGTCGAGACGATGCGACAGGAAAAGTACCTCGACCTCGTGGACGCGTACGGGTTCGAGCTGATCCCCGGTCACGCCACGTTCATCGGTCCCGATGCCGTCGCCGTGGATGGGAGGAAGATCACGGCCGGCGCGTACCTCGTGGCGACCGGGGCGTCGCCCTCGGTCCCCCCGATCCAGGGCCTCTCCGAGGCCGGCCACCTCACCAGCACGACGGCGCTGGACCTGAAGGAGCGGCCGGGATCTATGGCCGTCATCGGGGCGAACGCTATCGGGCTCGAGCTCGGCCAGTTCTTCCTGCACGTCGGGGCGAAGGTACTGTTCTTCGACGTGCTGGACCGCATCGCCCCCTTCGAGGAGCCTGAAGTGTCTGAGGCGCTGGAGGCGATCCTCCGCAACCAGGGGGCCGAGGTCTTCGCACCGGCGAAGATCCTGAAGGTCGAAAGCGGCTCCGAGGGCAGGGTCGTCCACGCCGAGGTCGGCGGCGAGACGCGGGAGTTCGCGGTCGACGAAGTCCTGGTCGCCACCGGGCGCCGCCCGAACACGTCCGGGATGGGACTCGACGAGGCAGGAATCGTTCTCGACGGCCGAGACTTCATCGTGGTGGACGAGCACCTGCAGAGCTCGAACCCCAAGGTCTTCGCGGCCGGGGACTGCACGCCGTCGCCGCAGTTCGTCTACGTGTCGGCCTACCAGGGGTCACTCGCGGCCGAGAACGCGCTGGACGGCGCGGCCCGCACGGTCGACCTCCGGGCCCTGCCGCGGGTCACGTTCACGAGCCCCCAAATCGCATCGGCCGGTCTCTCCGAGGCCCAGTCCCGCGAGCAAGGCCGCGAGGTGAACACCTCAGTGCTCCCGCTCTCGGTAGTGCCGCGGGCCATCGTGAACCGGGAGACGCCCGGGCTCATCAAGATGGTTGCCGACGGGGCGACCGGCGAGCTGCTCGGCGTCTCGATCCTCTCGGAGAACGCGGGCGAGGTCATTCAGGCGGCCGTGCTCGCAGTCAAGTATCGGCTCACGGTCGCGGAGTTGGCGGACACGTTTCACCCATACCTCACGATCGCGGAGGGCCTGAAGCTCGCGGCCCAGACCTTCACACGGGATGTCGCCCTGCTTTCGTGCTGCGCCGCATGAGCGGATGACCCAAGATAGAGAGCGAGTACTGGGTCCTCGAGGACCTGATGGTCGTGGAGGCTGCGACCCTACGCTTCCAGGCCACCAGGGTGGAGGCAGAGTTCTTCCACCGCGTACGCGCGGCATCTCACCAGGACGCTGGTGGAGTACCCGACGGCATCCCCGCTACAGGCCCTGGCCGCGGCGGCGCCGAACCATCGAGGCGAACCGGCATCTGCGACGTTGGGCGGCTCACCGACCGTTGGGTGGCTCCGACGCCATGATCGACTCCGCGATCCGCTCGAAGAGCTCCTCGGGAGCCTGCGGTCCCCACTTCGACCGAACCATCGCCTTCAGCCTTCGCCGGAAGTCAGCGCGCCCGAGACAGGAACTGCATCCCTGCAGATGCTCGTATAGCTCGAGCGAACGAGCGCGATCCAGCTCACCATCGACGTAGAGCGCGATGTCTCGAAGGACCTCTTCGCAGCTAGGCTCGGACATTCCGCCGCTCCCGGATCAGGCCCCACAACCGCTTCTCCAGGGCTTTTCTTCCGCGATGAAGCCTGGACATCACGGTTCCGAGGTGAACCCCCGTGATCTCCGCGATCTCCGCGTACCTGAACCCCTCGACGTCCGCGAGGAGGACGACGGTCCTGAACCGCTCCGGTAGGGATAGCAGCGCGCCCTTAACCTCTTCGTCCGGCAGCGCCTCGAGGACGGAGCTCTCGGCCGATGGCTCGAGTCCGCTCTCCTGCATCTTCGAGTAGAGGTACCAATCCTTCATGTCGATCATCGAGATCGTCTCTGGCTCCCGCTTCCGCTTTCGGTAGTTGGTGTTAAACGTGTTCCTCATGATGCGATGAAGCCAGGCCCTGAGGTTGGTTCCCTCGCGAAACTGGAAGAAGCCCCGATAGGCTCTAAGGAACGTCTCCTGGACGAGATCCTCCGCGTCGGCGGCATTTCGGGTCAGGCCGTAGGCTGCCGAGTACATGCCGGGCATGAGGGGAAGCGCTTCCGCCTCGAACCGAGCCCGAAGCACGGATGCGGACCCGGGGTTCGACCCGCGGGCAATCGCTCCCCCTGGCGGTACACCGTCGCCGACGACTCGGGTGGCGGATTCTAGGGGTGCCATGCTGCTCTCCATGCGGCCCCTCGTCAGTCTCCCAATAGCTCTCGAGCGGCCCGACCGTAGTCGCCACCGACCAACTCGCATGAGGCGGTTCGACCTTCGAGATCCTGCCCGAATGGGCTCTCGGTCTTGAAAGCCGTGGGCCTGCCCTCGCACTTGGGAACGCGCATGCCCCCGAGGCCGAACGCAGAATGTCAGCTGCCGGACAAGACGCGGGCGTCTTCTCTGCCTTGACCGGCTCGGTCGGGAGAGACGGGACAGCCCTTCGAGGTCGGGTATCTCGAGGGGCCCGAAATGTCGGACGTCGCGAATAGCGGTCTCGCGGGCCTAGACCTTGCTTAACGATTCCAGGTCCACGCCCGGATCGAAGATTGCGGGTATCGCCTTCGGTTCGACCGATCCGCTCAGGATCGCGCCGGTTGCGGAAGGAAGCGCTGTCGCTCGACCCGGGACTTCGCAGCTGGCAGCCGGAAAGCGAATCGGCTGCCCTTGCCGGGTTCGCTGTGGACCTCGATCGCACCGCCGGCGTGATCGATGATGGTCTTGACCAGATGCAGGCCGAGCCCGACGCCTCCGTGGCGGCGCGTCGAGGACGAGTCCACCTGGAAGAAGCGGTCGAAGATTCGGACCAGGTGCTCTGTGGCGATGCCGATACCATCGTCCTCGACCCATACGAGCACCTCACGTCCCTCCAGGCGTGCCCCAAGTCGACACCGTGATTCTTCCGGCGAGAACTTGAGTGCGTTGTCGAGCAGGTTCCCCAAAACAAGCTCGAGCATCCGACGATCCACGGAAGCATCGGGGAGCTCTGCCGGAACGTGGACATCGACGCGATCGGCCGCCCGCCCCAGCCGGGACACAACCGCGTTCACCGCCTCTGGCAGCGGCGCACATTCGGCCTCGGGCGCGGACTCGCTCAGCTGCGTGACGGCCAGGAGGTTCTCGATGAGGCTCCCCAACCGTCCAGCTTGCTGCTCTATCGCACGGAGGAACTCCTCGCGATCGGCTGGATCATCTCCGAATCCCGGCTTCAGAAGGGTCTTCGCGTAGCCGGTGATGGAGGTGAGAGGCGTGCGCAGTTCGTGCGAGGTAACCGCGAGGAACTCCGCCTGTCGGCGGTTCAAGTCTCGGAGCTCCTCGACGGTTTGTTGCTCGTGCTGAAGAAGCACCTGGAGCTTTCGTCCCAGGCGACCGACGAGAGGAAGCTGGATCGTGTAGATCGCTGCAAGCCCGCCGAGCAACGCTAGGCCGATCAGGCGGAACGGCTGGCCGACCGGAACGGCCGCCGCAGCGACGTCCGTGACAACCTCGACAACCGTTCGGGCATCCGTCCCCCGGATCGACGGCACGAGCGGAACGAACGTCGCCAGCATGGCATCGGGAGGAACACCCTCGAAGACGTTCTCGGGGCGGTTCGGATCCGAGAGCACCGAGACGACCCGCCCGCCGAAGGCCGACCGAACTCCGACGGGTGGGGAGAACCGCCGCCCCACGAGGCTCGGTTCGTCTGAGAACCAGATGGCTCCATCGGGACCCCACACGTTCACTCGAACGACGGGGAACTGAACTCCCAGAACGTCGGAAACAACGAGTTCGCGTATTTCCCTGTATCGAGGATCCCCGAGCGGCACCGGGCCATGCAGATCGATCTTCGAAAGGGCCGGCTGGATGACTGAATGTGTGACGAACTCCGCGTGTTCCTCAGCGGTGCTCTCGGTCCGCTCGCGGATGATGGCGGTTAGGACCCACCACAGCGAAAACGCGACCGCAACGAAGACGCAGAGCGTGGTGAACGCGAACCGAGGCACGAGGCCGTGCCCCCGAGGATCTTTCATCTCAACAGGATCGGTTCCGGGTGCGGGTCGCTGAAGTGGCCCGGGGGCGACGACAGATTCTGCCAGGAAAGGATTGGCGCAACGGGATGGTTACAAGGTTCAGAGGTCTTGAGAAGGGCCTTGTCCTCCACACGGAAGGATCGTCCGGCGGCACCAGGGAAGCCAGCTCCTGGGTCGAAGGGCCGGCCGATGGAAGGAGGTAGGTCTGATGAGCGATGCGGCGGGCATCATCCAGTTGATCGGACGGATCTTGTTCGGCCTCTACTTCGCGTTCATCACCGGCGCGGGATTCCACATCCCGAAGTCAAAGATGGCCGAGGAGTACGCGCGCTCGATGCGGTTTCCGCTCCCGGGTATCGCGGGTTGGCCCACCGGGCTGTGGATGATCGCCGGAGGTCTCTCGATCGCGCTCGGCATCTGGCCGGACATTGGCGCGCTCATGATCGCGGCGTTCGCCATCCCAGCCGCGGCGTGGTTCCACAGGTTCTGGGAGGTCGAGGATCCCTTGCAGAAACCGTTCCAGCAAGGCTACTTCGGCCGCAACGTGATCATCGTCGGCGCGTGCCTGGTGATGTTCGCGTTCTTCGCTTCCGCGGGGGATTCCCTCCGCTACGCGATCACGGGCCCGGCGATCGATCTCTAAGGCGGGGCTCGACCGCAGACCCAGGCCGCGAGGCGGGACGGCAGATGGCCGGTCGCGGCACGGGCCGGAGCCTCCGACCCTGGCAGCCCTGCCCGAGGACGCGGGCGTCCGGTTCTTCGCGATCCAGCGCCCCACCGAGAAGACTGTTCTCCGAGAGCCCGGCCGAAGCGGGACCTGGCCGCCGATGCCTCCTGGCCTTATGGCGCCATCGCCATCGCCATCGCCATGAGCCGATGAAGGCCTTTCCTGTCACCGGCATCGTGAGCGTCTTGACCCTGCGTCCGGACGCCTCCTTGACCTTGCCGCCGCCGGTCCGGAGCTCGCCAAGGATCCTCGCGATCGCGAAGGAGATCGGGAAGTGTCGGCTTCCGGACAGTCCACCCGCCGAGCCGCGGTGGTGGAGGAAGGATTAGGAGCTTGGGGCTCTCAGTAGAAGGAGCTTCTCGCAAAGGAGGCGGAGACGATGGCGGTCACGTGCGCAAAGTGCGGAGCCGAGTTCGATTCGCAGGATCAGCTTCACGAACACATTCGTGAAGCGCATGGAGCAGTTCCCGCCAGCGGCGACTTCATCTGAAAAGCTTGCGGCATGGAGTTCGGGTCGCAGGAGGAACTGGACGTCCACGCGAAGGCCGAGCACGGGGCTTGATCCCATCGGCGGTTATGATCCGCGAACGGACCACGAGACGTATCCGCCGATCGCGTCCTACGCGCTGATCGGTGACAGCCATTCGTCGGGACTGGTCTCCCGTGATGGTGCCGTGGACTGGGCGTGTTTCCGTAGGTTCGATGCCCCCTCCACGTTCGCGCGGATCCTGGACTGGGATCGGGGGGGATTCTGCTCGCTCGTCCCGGTGGGAACGGAGCCTGCCGGGCGCGCATACGTGCCCGACACCGCGATCCTTGAGTCGGAGCACCGAGCCGGCGACACCCGCGGCAGGACCACCGACTTCTTCGCCGTCTCCGATGCACCCGGCGCGGGCGAGGCAGGGCCCGCCCATCCTTACCATCAGCTGATCCGGATCGCCGAGGGCGTTGCCGGCACGACCGAATGGGAGTTCGTCTGCCAGCCGTGCTTCGAGTACGGGATCGTTCGCCCTCGCGTCACCTTGTCCCGAGAGCGCCTCGCCCAGCTCGTCGGGGGGCCGGAGGGTCTCGCCGTCGCATCCTCCGTGCCCCTTCGCGCCGAGGAAGGAACGGTTCGGGCCACATTCCGGCTGGACGACGGGGAGCGAGCGTGGTTCGCGCTGACCGGGTATCGGCCGGAAGACCTGCGGGGGGAGGCCTTGGACGACGCGGAGATCGATCGGCGCCTCGCCCATACGCGAGAGTTCTGGGAGGAATGGGTCGGGCGGTGCTCGTACCAGGGCCCCTATCGTGATCAGGTCACCAGAAGCGCCATCACCCTCAAGGCGCTGACGAACGCGCCCACCGGCGCCATCATCGCCGCCCCCACCACCTCGCTCCCCGAGGATCTCGGGGGCGTACGGAACTGGGATTACCGGTACTGCTGGCTGCGTGACTCGGCCTTCACCCTCTACGCGCTCCAACTCCTCGGTTTCTCGTCCGAGGCCGAGGCATTCATCGAGTGGCTCACGAGAGCCACCGCCGGCCGGGCCGACGACCTCCAGGTCCTTTACGGCATCGGCGGTGAGCGGTTCTTGCCGGAGGTCCAGCTCGACCACCTGGAGGGCTATCGGGGGTCCAGACCGGTCCGGATCGGGAACGCGGCCGCGCGCCAGTTCCAGCTGGACGTGTACGGGGAAGTGCTCGATACCGCCCATCTGTGGAGGAAGGCGGGCGGCGCCATCGGCCCCGAGCTCTGGTCGTTCCTCCGCGAGTGCCTGCGGTGCATCGAGGAACGCTGGCGGGACCCCGACGAAGGGATCTGGGAGATCCGCGGCGGCCCGCGGCACTATGTTCACTCAAAGGCGATGTGCTGGGTGGGGATCGACCGGGCGATCAAGATCGCGGAGGCGCTCGGCGAGGTCGGCTCACTCGATGAGTGGGGGCAGCTTCGAGACGAGATTCGCGACGACGTGATCGAGAACGGGTTCGATCGCGAACAGGGAGCCTTCGTGCAGGCCTACGGCTCTCGGGGCTTGGACGCCTCGGCCATGCTCCTCCCGCTGGTGGGATTCATCCGCGCCGATGACCCGAGGATGCGCTCGACGGTTGCGGCGATCTCTGAGCAGCTCACGACCGGCGGTCTCGTCCATCGGTATCTGGCCGAGGACGGTCTGCCCGGCGAGGAGGGCGCCTTCGCGATCTGCTCGTTCTGGCTCGCAGACAACCTCGCGCTCCAGGGGAAGCACGATGAAGCTCGACTGCTCTTCGAGCGAGTCTGCTCCTTCGCCAACGACGTCGGCCTCCTCTCCGAGGAGATCGATCCGCGGACAGGGGAGCAGCTCGGCAACTTTCCTCAAGCCTTCACGCACGTGGCACTGATCAACGGTGCGTTTCACCTCCAGAAGAAGGGCAGAAGCGCACGATAGCGGGAGAGGTATTTGGAGGCCTACCCCTCGGTGCCGGTCGCCGTCTGTCGCCGGACCGACGAAAGGCTCCGTTCGTAGCCACCTCACCTGCGGCCCTGATGTTGAACCCATTGACCTCGGACCACAGGGGCCGCCGGTCCCAGAATCTTCGCCGATCGGGTGTCGAAGTCTGCCCCCTCGATGGCGGCCCGTCAGCTAGCAGTGCCGTCGCGGGAATTCCGTCACTGGTCGGTGCCCCAGATCCAGGGCTCGAGCTCCACGCCGAGCCCGTCGGCAACGCGATTGACGAATGCGTAGTACGCCGTGACCTCGGCGATGTGCAGGACGTCGGCATCGGAGAAGCCGGCCTGGCGAAGAGCCTCGACGTCCTCCCGGCGCATGGCGGCGGGGGTGCGGGTCAGCTTCTCGGCGTAGTCCAGCATCGCCCGGAGTCGGGGCTCGAGGCCCGCGGTGCGGTGGTCGGCCTCGATCCGCTCGGCCAGCACATCGTCCTTGAGCAGCCGACGCAGCCCGCGCCGGTGGTGGGTGATTCAGTACTGGCACTCGTTCAGGACGCTGACGACGAGGGCGATCATCTCCCGCTCGACCTTGCGGAGGGTGGGCGTTCCTGTCATCACCTCGCGGTACAGCTCGTAATGCGTTCGGAGCCCTTCGGGGTGGAGGGAGTGGATCCGGAGTATCGAGTCGACCCGACCGTACTCGGGATCGATCATTCCCTCATACAGCTCTCGCAGGCGGCCCGACGCTCCGAGCTCGTCGACGATCTCGATCCAGGCCAATGTCTCCTCCTCTCGCGGGGCCGCCGCTACGCCGAAGGACTGTACGGAGTGCGGTCCCAGGTCCGGCGCGCTACCTCCCGACAGGATGGCCATGCCTCGTCACTCCAGGCGACCGATTCGCCGTCAGTCATCTCCCGGAACAGTCGTTCCACGCACGGCCGGTGGGTCGATTCCAGCGGCTAGGCTAAGCCCCATATGGCGAAGGTCCTCGTCTTCGACGTGAACGAAACGCTGCTCGACCTGGCGCCCCTTCGAGACCCCTTCGCCCGAGCTTTCGGAGACGCTGCCCCTCTGGGCGAGTGGTTCGCCCGACTGCTCCACGGCTCGTTGGTGGCGACGCTGACCGACGCCTACGAGGACTTTGCTTCGATCGGACGGCGAGCGCTCGACGCCGTGGCCGCACGAAGGGGCAGGGAGCTCCCGCCACCGGAGCGAGACGCGATCCTCGGTACGATGCTTGAACTTCCCGCGCATCCCGAGGTGCCCGTGGCGCTGTCCCGGCTTCGCTCGGCCGGTTTCCCCCTCGCCACGCTCACGAACTCCTCGCCCCAGATGGCACGGTCCCAGCTCGAGCACGCCGGCATCCTGGAGCTGTTCGACCAGGTGCTCTCGGTCGAGGAGGTTCGCCGCTACAAGCCCGCTCCCGAGCCCTACCGGATGGCAGCCGAGCGCCTTGGCGTACCGCCCTCCGGGATGCGCATGGTGGCAGCCCACGACTGGGATGTGTGGGGAGCAATGCGAGCCGGATGCGCGGCGGCATACGTGTCGAGAACCGAGGTGCCGTTCGTGCTCGGGCGGCCGCCGAACCTGGTGGGCCCCGATCTCTCCGCCGTCGCCGACACGATCCTGCGCGTCGACGAGCCGCCACGTTGACGCCCGCGAATCGACGGGCAGCAGCGGGGCTTTCCGACCGCGCCGGCGTCATCGATCCCAGGGAGAAGTGCGAACGGGAGCTCCTAGCTTCCTCGTGCCGCGCTACCCGGATGGGTGGAACGACGTCGCGTTCGCTTCCCACGGACGGCGCTCTTGTTGGCACTCTCGTCCTGTACGGTCATGCCGACCTGGCGGAGTGCCTCTTCCAGGAAAGCGATGGCCTGCGCCGCTGCCTCCTCTGTGACCGGGCGCTCGAACTGCGGCTCGCGCCGATAGGCCTTCCGGTAGGCGTTCTTCAGACGGTGAAGCCTGAGCCTCTGTGCCTTGGGTACGCGATCGGCTGGAGTGGCCATCAGCGTCATTCTCCCCTGCCGGCTCGGGGCAGGGAGGGGCAGTGTTGCGTGCGGGGTGCTGTGTTCGAAGCTGGTCGCGTGCGGTTCCGTTTCGGGCTTGCCCGCTCCCCCGGTATCCGTGAGAATCCCTTTGACAAAGGAAGAGCCCGAGGTGGCTGCCAGCGGGGGGACCGTCCCCGCTGAAAAGTGAAGCCGGTGCGAATCCGGCACGGTCGCGCCACTGTGACCGGGGAGCGAGCCCGAAGAACGCCACTGGGACCAGCGGTCCCGGGAAGGCTCGGGGGAGCGCCGATCCGGAAGTCAGGAGACCTGCCTCGGACGAGGGAGCCGTTCCTCGCGCAAGGCGGCGGACCACGATGGGCAGCCTCCGGCCGAGGGCCGGAGGCTTCGGTGTTTTCGGAGCCAGGCACGGGGACGGCTCGATGGCCGCGCGTTCGGCCGGAGAGGAGGCACGCCGTGCCTGGAAGTCGTCGCCTCGTTCGGAGAGGCCCTGTCCAGCAACCCCGGAGGAGCGAAGTCGTGCTCCGCGCAGATCGGCGGCGCATCTTTTCCATCGGACTGGCACTGGTCGCCTCGATCCTTCCTGCCTCGGCGTGCGCGTCCCCGACGAGCCAGGGTGGGTCCGCGCCGACGTCAACCGCGAGCCCTCAGCAATCACCCTTCCCCGTCTCGGTGCGAGCGGCGAATGGAGAGGTCCGTATTGCGAAGAGGCCCGTTCGGATCGTCTCGCTCTCGCCGACCGCCACCGAGATGCTCTTCGCCATCGGCGCGGGGGATCAGGTCGTGGCGGTGGACGACAACTCCAACTACCCACCGCAGGCCCCGATGACCAAACTCTCCGGGTACCAGCCGAACGTGGAGGCCGTCGCCAAGTACAGGCCCGACCTCGCGGTCATCTCCGACGACCCCGGTGACCTGGTGAAATCCCTCGGGAAGCTGTCGATCCCGGTGATGCTGGAGCCGGCAGCCAAGAACCTCGACGACACCTACGCCCAGCTCGACCAGCTCGGCGCGGCCACCGGCCACGTGACCGAGTCGGCCCACTTGGTGGCATCGATGAAGTCACAGATCCAGCAGCTGGTTGCTTCGATTCCGAAGTTCGACCACCAGCTCACCTACTACCACGAGCTCGATCAGACCTACTACACGGCCACGTCGAACACGTTCATCGGCCAGGTCTACGGCCTGTTGGGCTTGCGGAACATCGCGGACGAGGCCAAGGGAGCAGCCTCCGGCTACCCGCAGCTCTCAGCCGAGTACATCATCAAGGCCGACCCGGACGTCATCTTTTTGGCCGATACCAAATGCTGCGGGCAGTCGGCGGCGACAGTGGCCAAGCGCCCCGGGTGGGATCAGATCGCCGCAGTGAAGGATGGGGCCGTGGTGGGCCTGGACGACGACGTCGCCTCCCGATGGGGCCCCCGAGTGGTGGACCTCCTGCAGGTCGTCGAGCAGGCCTTGTCCCGGCTGCATGAGCGGGTGGGCGCCTGATGGCCGCGGTCACCGAGGTCCGGGAGGCAAAGCTCGACGTCCGGCCGACGAGACTCGCGCCCTGGTTCCTGGTCGCCGCCCTTGGGTGCCTGGTAGGCGCAGTGCTGGTCGGGGTCCTCGTCGGGCCGGTGAGGTTACCGGCTGGAGCGGTCCTCAAAGAGATGGTGAACCGCCTTCCCATCGTCAGTGTCCACTCGGGACTCTCCCAGCTGGACGCGGCGATCCTCTGGCAGATCAGGGTGCCCCGGGTCGTTCTCGGCGGACTGGTCGGAGCCACGCTGGCCATGGCGGGGGCGTCCTATCAAGGGGTGTTTCGCAATCCCCTTGCGGACCCATATCTCCTCGGCGTGGCCGCCGGAGCGGGGCTGGGGGCCACGCTGGCCGTGGCCTTTCTTCCCGGCAGAGTCGGCTGGCCCGTCGACCCCCTGCCGCTGGCCGCTTTCGCCGGTGCCGTCGTCGCCGTGGCCGCCACCTACGTGCTTGGCCGCTCCGGCACCAGGAGCAGGAGCACGGCGACGCTGATCCTGGCCGGCGTGGCGGTGGCGGCCTTCTTCACGGCGACCCAGACCTACGTGCAACAGCAGCAATCAGACACGCTGCGGCAGGTGTACGCCTGGATCCTGGGCGGGCTCGGCACGGCCGGGTGGCACCAGGTGGCGCTGATCTTCCCCTATGTCGCGGCGAGCGGACTGGCTCTCGTCCTGCATCGCCGGCTCCTCGACGTGATGAGCCTCGGTGACGATGAAGCCGAGGGTCTTGGCATACGGGCCGCACGGGTCCGGCTCACGGTGGTCACCGCCGCGACGCTCGGCACGGCCGCCGCCGTGGCCGTGAGCGGGCTGATCGGGTTCGTGGGAATCATCGTGCCCCACACGGTCCGGCTGCTGGCAGGCTCGAGCTACCGGAGGATCCTTCCCCTTTCGATCATCTCCGGGGCGGCCTTCCTCATCCTGGCCGACCTCATCGCCCGCTCCGCGCTCTCTCCGGCCGAGATTCCCATCGGGGTCATCACCGCCCTCGTCGGCGCTCCCTTCTTCATGCTGGTGCTCCGGCGGACGAGGAGGGTCTCGTGACCGTCGAGGTGGCCGGCGTCTCCGTGGCCTACGACGGCGTCCCGATCCTCCGGGGCCTCACCGCCCGGGTCTCCGCCGGAGGGTGGCTCGCCCTGATCGGACCCAACGGCGCCGGAAAGACCACTCTGCTCCGGGCCATCTCCGGGCTGGTTCCCTGCTCCGGCGAGGTTCGAGTGGCGGGCTCCACGGTCTCGGGCACGAGCAGGCGGCGCCTGGCCCAGCTCATCGCACAGGTTCCCCAGCGCCCCGAGATCCCGGCCTCGATGACCGTCACCGACTACGTGCTGCTGGGACGAACTCCGTACATCCCGTACCTGGGAACGGAGGGCCGCCGGGATCTCGAGGCAACCGCTCGGGTCCTCGGGCGATTGGAGCTCGACTCCCTTGCCAACCGGCCGCTTGGATCACTCTCCGGCGGCGAGGGACAGCGGGCCGTCCTGGCCCGGGCCCTGGCCCAGGAGGCTCCGGTCCTGTTGTTGGACGAGCCGACCGCGGCCCTCGACGTCGGCCACCAGCAGCAGGTCCTGGAGCTCGTGGACGAGCTCCGCCTCGAGCGAGGCCTCACCGTCATCAGCGCCATGCACGACCTGACACTCGCCGGGCAGTTCGCCGAGCAGCTTCTGCTGTTGGACGGTGGGCGGGCGATCGCGGCCGGCCCTGCCCGGTCCGTGCTCACCGAGGCCACCATCAGGCGACACTACGGAGCCTCGGTCCGGATCCTCGTCGATCCCGACGGCGGGGTGGCCGTCCTTCCCACCAGAGGCGAGCGACCGGCGACCCCCGAGGCAGACGAGACGGTGGTGTGATGGCGAGCCGGCAGCCGCCAAGCGAGCGGCCCAGGCGGCGGCAGACCGTCCGAGCTCGATCGCTGGTCCTGGTCAACACGGGCGAGGGGAAGGGCAAGACCACCGCCGCGATGGGGACCGTGCTCCGGGCCGTGGCCCGCGGGTGGAAGGTATGCGTGATCCAGTTCATCAAGTCGGGTCGGTGGCGCGTTGGGGAGGAGCGGGTGGCCCGACAGCTCGGGGTGGACTGGTGGACGATGGGCGACGGATTCTCCTGGGAGTCGGACGATCTCGACCGCTCGGCCACCCTGGCTCAGGCGGCGTGGGAGGCGGCCAGGGACAGGATCTCCTCCGGGGACTATGACCTGGTGGTCCTCGACGAGGTCACCTACCCGATGAATTGGGGCTGGGTTGCCACCGAGGAGGTCGCGAAGGCGATCCGGGATCGTCCCGCACACGTCAACGTGATCGCCACCGGCCGGGACGCCCCGGAGGCCCTGGTCGAAGCCGCCGACACGGTCACCGAGATGCGGAAGGTCCGCCACGCCTACGACCGCGGCGTAGGGGCGAGAAGAGGGATCGACTTCTGATGTCGCTCTCCCTTCTTCTGGGCGGGGCCCGGAGTGGGAAATCGCGCCTGGCGGTACGCATGGCCGCGGCCTGGGCTATCCGGGTGGTGGTGATCGCGACGGGTGAGCCCCGGGACGAGGAGATGGCCGAGCGGATCCGCCGCCACCGCGCCGGTCGGCCGCCGGCGTGGACGACGCTCGAGGAGCCCGTCGACCTGGAGGGTGCGCTGACCCGGGTCCCGGAGGAGGCCTCCGTGCTCGTGGACTGCCTGACCCTTTGGGTGTCGAACCTCATGGAGCGAGACTTCAGCGACGTGGAGATAGAGGAGCGGGCGGGCAAGGCCGCCTCTCTGGTGGCGACGAGGGAATCCCCCTCCGTGGTTGTGACCAATGAGGTCGGCTCCGGGATCGTCCCTGCCAATGATCTGGCCCGCCGCTTCGCCGACGTGCTGGGCCGGGTCAACACGATCTGGGCCGAAAAGGCTGACCGGGTTCTCTTGGTCATGGCGGGAAGGGTCGTCCCACTGTCGGATCCGGCTGATCTCCTGAAGGGGCATCCAGATGGATAGGGAGGTGGCCCCGCTCCTGCGGAATCTGCCCGGTACCGACGAGGCGGCCGTCTTCGCGACGCAGCAGCGGGCATCCAAAGTTCTCCGGCCGTTCGGAGCCCTTGCCAGGCTTGATGAGGTCGCCGCGTGGCTGGCCGGCTGGCAACGGACCGTCCGTCCGGGCGTGACGCGGCCGGCCGCGGTGGTCTTCGTGGCCAACCATGGGGTGGCAACAGAGGGCGTCAGCGCGTACCCGCCGGGAGTGACCGCGGCCATGCTTCGGGCGCTGCGATCGGGCGCGGCCACGGCGAGCGTCATGGCCCGGAACGTCGGTGCTCAGCTCTCGGTCGTGGACGTTGGGGTCGCCCAGCCCTCGGCGAACCTCGTTCGCGAAGCCGCCCTTTCCAAGGACCGGTTCCTGGAATGCTTCCAGACGGGGCGCGAGTCCGTGGCGCAGCTCGACGCGGACCTGCTGGTGGTCGGGGAGATGGGCATTGCCAACACCACGCCCGCGGCCGCCGTATGCGCCACGCTATTCGGAGGTCTGGCCGAGGATTGGGCAGGACGGGGCACTGGGATCGATGAGGCCACCCTGGCCCGCAAGGTGGCCGTCGTGGAAACGGCTCGGAGGCGAATCGAAGGAGTCTCCGGGCCTCTGGAGGTGCTCCGTCAGGTCGGCGGTGCGGAGCTCGTGGCCATCGCCGGGGCGGCACTGGAGGCTCGACTACGCTCTATCCCTCTCGTATTGGACGGGTTCGTGGTGACCGCCGCGGTGGCTCCTCTCGAGGTGTCCCGGGCGGGGGCGCTCGATCACTGCCTGGCCGGGCACTGCTCTGGCGAGCCAGGCCACCGCCTCCTCCTCGACAAGCTCGGCAAGCCGCCGCTCCTGGACCTGGGACTGCGGCTTGGGGAGGGGAGCGGGGCTTTGGCGGCGGTGCCGCTGGTCAGGCTCGCAGCAGCCTGCGTCGCTGATGTGGCCACGTTCGACGAGTGGGGACTCTCCAGGTGAAGGGTTTCCCTGCGGCCGTGTCCTTCCTAACGAGGCTTCGCGTGAGAGGGGCCATGGAGGGCCAGGGCGATCTGGCCCGGTCCGTGCCCTGGTTTCCTGTGGTGGGAGCGCTCCTCGGGCTGGGGGCGGCCGGCGTCTACGCTGCGGCCCGACTGGCTCTGCCGTCGCTCGTCGCTGCAACGCTGGCGGTCTGTGTCGCCGTGTTTCTCACGGGCGGCTTCCACGAGGATGGTCTGGCCGACACTGCAGATGCCCTGGGCGGCGGATGGAGCCGAGAGGAGGCCCTCCGGATCCTGAAGGACCCCACCCACGGAACGTACGGGGTGTTGGCCATCGGCTTCAGCCTCCTCGTTCGCGTGGGGGCGATGGCCACGCTCGATGGGTGGGCAGCGCTGGCGGTCCTGCCCGGAGCCCACGCCCTGAGCCGGGCCGCCGCGGTCGGGCTGCTGGGATGGGTGAGCCCGGCGACCGAGGAGGGGCTGGGCGCCGCCTACTCAGCCTCCGTGAACAGGAGACCAGCGTGGGGCTCCGGGGCAGTGGGCCTCGTGATCGGCCTGGGCGCGCTGGGCGCCTGGGTGCTGCCAGCAGCACTTCTGGTCAGCCTGGGGGCAGCGGGGGTGGGGTGGCTGGGCGTACGAAAGATGGGCGGGGTGACCGGCGACCTCCTGGGCGCCGCTCAGCAGGCCGGCGAGGTGCTCGTCCTACTCCTGGGGGCGGCAGCCATGTCGAACGGGTGG
>JBIOXZ010000129.1:0-2472 GCA_044869895.1 Actinomycetota bacterium
AGTGCTGCACCGAGGTGTGCCCCGAGCACATCAAGATCACCGACAACGCCATCATCCCGCTCAAGGAGCGCCTGGTCGACGCGCATTACGACCCGGTGATGTGGGTGGTCCGGAAGCTCCGCGGCCGAGGGTAGCCGGCGGGGAGTTCAAGATCGTGCTCCGCTACACGCACGTCCTGATCGTGGCCCCGACCGCGGTGCGGAGCCCAGCGGACCGGATGTTCCAAAACTGTCCCTTGGCTGTACAAGCAAGCCCACTTGGAACGATGGCTGTCCCTGCGCGAGTGGTCGACGCACCTACCGGAAACGCGTTGTCCGTCGGTCAGCTCGTAGTTCGCTACTTGGTCTATTCGTGTCCATCGTTCCGCGGGGGATTGGCTTGCTTCGGGTTGCCTTCGACAGTAGAAAGCAACGGTGGCACGACACGGTGGCTGGAACGCATGTCGTACGGTCCAAGGCTCGTGGGCCCCAGCCGGTCAAGTGTGAATACGTCCTAACCCTTCCATCGAGCGGACGGCCGCCGGCAAGCCGGTGTCGGCCGCTCATGTCAAACGCTATTGGGCATCAGGGGTGAGGTACCGCAATGGCGGAGATGAGCGAGGTGCGTCACCTGAGTGTGTCGATCGCGCGAAACGCCGAGCTCGTCTACGATTTTCTGTCCGATCCAGCCAACTTTCCGAAGTGGGCCTCCGGCCTGGGCGCGCTCAGCAGAGTAGACGGGCGCTGGGTGGCCCAGACTCCCGACGGTCCAATGCAAGTTCGCTTCTCCGAGCGAAACCCATTCGGAGTTCTCGATCATTGGGTTGCGCCACAGCCCGAAGTTCAGATCTACATTCCACTACGCGTCGTGGCCCACGGCGAAGGATGCGAGCTGATCTTCACCCTCTTTCGCCGACCGGGCATGGTCCAAGAGCAGTTTGAAGCCGATGCCGAATGGGTGAAGCGTGACCTCAACGCCGCAAAACGCCTTCTAGAAGCCGGATAATGCACGGGCGGTCCGACAGGGCCATGCCGGACCGCTGACGCTGGCGCGCCCTGCGGTCAATCCTCCGTCCAGCGCTCGAAGAGGCGGGCGCCGAGGGAGCGGTGGCCGAGGAAGAAGTAGGCGAGCATGGCGGCGGCGGCGAGCAGATTGCCGATGGCGACGTTCCACCAGAGGAGTGCGCCCACGAGCGCCTCGTCGAGAACCGCGACGAAGCCCAGGAAGAAGATCTCGAAGCACGCGAAGAGGATGAACAGGCCCAGGAGGATCCGCGGCTCGCGCTCGGCGGTGACGAGGAGGGTGGCCACGATCACGCCGAAGAGCGAGAACGCCACCACGTGGAGCACCGTGTACCCGAGGATCACGTCGAGCCGGACCGTCAGAAGCGTCGGGTCGCGTAGACCCTCGAACACCGCGGAGCCGAGCAACGCCGGCGTCCGGAACGGCTGGAGCCGGAGCGTGTCATAGGCCAGGAACCACACCGCGACGACGCCGGCGCCCATGAGGCCGGCCACCACGCCTTCCCGGGCCACCGCGAGCCAGCGCCCGACCAGCGACCCCGCGAGCCGACGGTGCCAGACGAGGAAGTAGGCGAGCATCGAGGCCGCCGCCAGGAAGTTGCCGATCAGGATCGCCCACCAGGTCAGCACGCCCAGGACCGGCCGAGCCAGGAAGATGACGAGGGCGAGGAAGAAGACCTCGAAGGCGGTGAGAAAGACGACCAGCGCAAGCAGCATGGCCGGCTCGCGCTCGGCGCCCTCCACGAGCAGGGCGATGATGACGCCCGCGACGATGAACGCGAGGCCGTGCACGATCGTGTAGCCGAGGATCGGCGCGAGTGTGACCGCGACCGTCTGGATGTCGGGGATCGGCCGGGTCCCGAGGACGGCGCCGATGACCCGTCCCAGCATCGCCGGGGTCCGCAGCGGCACGCCCTGGGTCGCGTCGAACACAAGGAACCACACCGCGACGGTCGCGGCTCCGATCAACCCCGCGACGACGCCCTCTCGGGCGACGCGCCCGTCCCGCGTCATCTCCCGCCTCCCCGGCCCCGGCTCGACCAGCCCAGCTTCCTGGTCCCGGAGCGACAGCTCAGCCCTCTGAATCGCTCGTCACCAGGCTCGCCCGGAGGTGACGTCAGAATAGGTCACGCGAGGACCGACCGACAAGAGGGGTCAGGCGGGGAGCGGACACGCCGGCGGCGCGCGCAGGGAGAGTTCCGGCGGACTGCCGACACCGTCGAGGTGCTTGGCGGGGACGTGCTGCGGGCGGGTCCGGACCCGCGGGCGACGGCGAGTGCAACGTCATCACTTCGCGTCGCCCACTTGACGGCCTCGGGGCCGACGGCGTAGTGTCCTCCCCGAAAACTCAGACGCGGGGGCTCGTCGGGCCTTCCGAGGGAGACGCATGGAGTCCTTCGCCTGCGATGTCCTCGTGGTGGGCGGCGGGGGGGCGGGCCTGCGGGCCGCCATCGCTGTCGCCGAGACGCAT
>JBIOXZ010000130.1:0-2369 GCA_044869895.1 Actinomycetota bacterium
GGGCGTCGAACCCTTCCGGAGCTCGATCCGCCGAAAGCACCACGATCTCCGGAGCGAGGACGCCGTTGAGGGCCCGCTGCACCTTCACCGGGTCGAGGTCGGTGGGAAGGGAGGCAACCTGTCCCTCCGCGTGCACCCCGGCGTCGGTGCGCCCGGCGACCGAGAGCGGAGGGAGCTGCCCGAGGATCCGCCCCAGGACGTCCTCGATCGCTCCCTGGACCGTTCGCAGCCCTTGTTGCCTGGCCCACCCGTGAAAGCCGGTCCCGTCGTAAGCGATGACCAGCTTGACGACGCTCACTGGAGGCCGCGGTGAGCTATTCCTCTTCTGCCGGAAGCAGTTCGATGAGGGCCATGGGGGCGCCGTCTCCCTGGCGGTGCCCCAGCTTCAGGATCCGGGTATAGCCACCGCTCCGCTCGGCGTAGCGGGGCGCGATGTCGGTGAAGAGCTTGTGCACCACGTCCCTGTCCGGCACGGTCTTCAGGACCTGGCGCCGGGCGTGGACGTCACCCCGCTTGGCGAACGTGATCAGGTGCTCGGCCAGGGGACGGAGGGCCTTGGCCTTGGCTTCGGTCGTCTTGACCCTGCCCCGGCCGAACAGTTGAGCGGCCAGCCCGGCCAGCAACAGCTGCTCGTGGTCGGGGCCGGAGCCCAGACGAGGGCCTTTCTTCGGCCTCGGCACCCCTTGCCGCCTATTCGGGCCGCAGGTCGAGGCCCAGCTCGTCGAGCTTGGCCTTGACCTCGTCGATGGACTTCTGCCCGAAGTTGCGGATGTCCAGAAGCTCCGCCTCGCTCTTCTGGATGAGGTCACCCACCGTGTTGATCCCCTCCCGCTTCAGGCAGTTGTAGGACCGGACCGAGAGGTTCAGCTCCTCGATGGTGAGCGCCAGGTCGCCGGTCAGGGCCGTGGTGTCGGGGGCCGGTCCCACCGTCAACCCCTGGCTTTCGGCCAGCTCTCCGAACAGGTTCACCAGCTCGGACAGCGTGGACCCCGCCGAGGCCACGGCCTCGCGAGGGGTAATGGCGCCGTTGGTCTCCACGTCGAGGATCAACCGGTCGCGGTCGGTCATCTGCTCCACGCGGGTGTTCTCCACCGCGTAGGTCACGCGGCGGACCGGCGAGAAGATCGAGTCCACCGGGATGACCCCGATGGGGTCTCGAGGGTTCTTGTTCCGCTCGGCGGAGAGATATCCCACCCCGCGCTGGATCACCATCTCGAGCTCCAGGCTGGCCTGTCGTCCCAGCGAGGCGATGTGCTGTTCAGGGTTGAGGATCTCCACACCGGCCGGGGGCTGGATGTCGCCGGCGGTGACCTCGGCGGGCCCCCTGGCCTTCAGGTATGCCGTGACCGGCTCCTCGACGTCGGACCGGAGCACCACGTCCTTCAAGTTCAGGATGATGTCGGTGACGTCCTCGGTGACCTTGGGGATCGTCGAGAACTCGTGCAGCACTCCGTCGATGCGCACCGAAGAGATGGCCGCCCCGGGGATCGACGAGAGCAGGGTTCGCCGCAGGGCGTTCCCCAACGTGTATCCGAAGCCGGGCTCGAGCGGCTCGATGGCGAACTTCGAGCGCAAGGGAGCGATGTTCTCTTCCTGGATCTGGGGTCGGGCGACGATCAGCAACTCACTCACACCTCCTGGCGGAGGATCATCCATTCCTGCTCCGCCTGTCCTTCCTCCCCCAGGCCGGCTCGGCGCCGGGGGTCATGCCTGTTGCTCAAACCAGCTAGACGCGCCGTCTCTTCCGAGGACGGCATCCGTTGTGGGGAACGGGGGTGACGTCCTGGATTCCCACGATCTCCAGGCCAGTCGCGGCGAGGGACCGGATCGCGGTCTCACGCCCGGAGCCCGGCCCCTTCACGTAGACGTCGACTCGGGTGAGGCCGTGCTCCTGGGCCCGTCGGGCCGCCGCCTCCGCAGCGAGCTGGGCGGCGAAGGGGGTGGACTTCCGGGAGCCCTTGAACCCGACGTTCCCGGCGCTGGCCCACGAGAGCGTGTTCCCTTCCAGATCGGTGATGGTCACGATCGTGTTGTTGAACGTCGATTTGATGTGGGCCTGGCCGTGAGCGACGTTCTTCTTCTCTTTCCGGCGAGGTTTCTTTGCCTTTGGATTCGCCATGCTCTTTAGGTCGCCTTTCTCCTCACACCGACGGTCTTCTTGGGGCCCTTGCGGGTCCGCGCGTTCGTGTGGGTCCGTTGTCCCCGAACGGGAAGGCTCCGGCGGTGCCGGACGCCCTGGTAGGAACCGATCTCGATCTTCCGCTTGATGTCCTGGGCCACGTCCCGGCGAAGGTCTCCCTCCACCTTGTAGTTCCGATCGATCCACTCACGGATCCGGACGACCTCTTCCTCCGTGAGGTCACGAACCT
>JBIOXZ010000131.1:0-13060 GCA_044869895.1 Actinomycetota bacterium
TTCCCGATCCCGACGACCTGGCCTACCTCACGCAGACCACGCTCTCGGTCGACGAGACGAACCAGATCATCCAGGTCCTCCGGGAGCGCTTCCCGAACATCCAGGCCCCACCGCGCGAGGACATCTGCTACGCCACCCAGAACCGTCAGGACGCGGTGAAGGAACTGGCTCGACGGTCCGACGTCGTGCTGGTGATCGGATCAGACAACTCCTCCAACTCCAACCGCCTGGCCGAGGTGGCCAGGGAACAGGGCACGCCGGCCTACCTGGTCGACGACGAGGAGGAGGTCGACCACAGATGGTTGGAGGGAGCCGACGTGGTGGGCCTGACGTCGGGAGCATCCGCCCCGGAGTGGCTGGTCGACCGGATGCTGGCGTTCCTCGCCGGCCGGGGGGCGACCGAGGTGGAGGAGGTCCGGCAGGCGCAGGAGCACCTGCGGTTCTCCGACGTCCGCGTGTAGGAGGCCGCTCGGAGGCCGCTACGCCCAGGTGCCGAAGGGCTCGGCGTCCTCGTCTGCGTCCTGACCGAACTCCGGGACCGCGACCAAGGTGGTGGTGGCCGAGACGCCGGGGATCGTGTGGATCTTGTTCAGGATGACCGGGGCTGCCTCCTCCCAGGTGAGCGGGATCTCGGCGATCAGGTCGTGTTCGCCGGCCACGACGGCCACCCCGGCCACGTCGTCCATGGCACCGAGCGCCTGCACGACCCCAGCGACCGAGCCGGCCTCCGCGGCGGCCCTGATATGCACGTAGCACGCCATCCCCGGCCGGTGCATGGGCATCGCCGGCATCCCGGGACCGCCCGCGTAGACGCCGAGCATCTCGAGGGGCAAGACCGGCGCCGTGTAGGTGTGCAGGACGCCCTCCGTGGCCTGGATATGGCGAAGCACGGTCCGGGCGATCGATTCGAAGTCGGCGGCCTCGACGGCCGCCATCACGTCCCACGGCCCCACCACTGCCACCGAGTGCCGGATCCCGCGCTGGCCCCGAAGGGCGATGACGACGTCCTCGATCTTCCCGGGGGCGACCCGGAGGTAGACGAAGGCGTCCACTGCTGCAGGCTAGGGGAGGTCAGAGGTCGTCGCAAGGATGCGAAGAGTGGGTCGGCCCTCGTGGGCGGAGTGGGTCAGCCCGTCTCGCGAGCCGGTTGTGGCGCGCGACACAGGGTCTCGAGCTCTTCCGTCCCATCCTCCGGGCCGACGGCGATGATGCGATCGCCCGCCTCGAAAACCAGCCCGGCCCGCGGGCGATAGATCCATCGCCGCCCTCGCTGCACCGCCAGCACGAACATCCCGGTCTCCGTCTGGAGCCGGAGATCGCGGAGGGACTTGCCCTCCGCCGTCGATCCGGCCTCCACAACGGTCTCCGCCCCGGTCTCCTCGGTCTCCTCCAGGGCCATCAGGATCACCGGGTGGAGCTCCTCGCCGTTCTCCACGTACCAGGTCATCTCCCGGGCGGCGTCGGAGACGGCCTCGCTGGCCGCACCGAGCCGGAGCAGCCCGCGGAGGTCGTCGGGGTTGCGGGCCTCGGGGCTGGCTCGGAGCACCCAGGACTCCAGCTCGTCGTGCAGCACGTCACTCCGGGCCTCGAGGGTGGCCACCTCGGCGGCCAGGGCACGGTCGTTGAACAGGAGTGAGGAGTAGGCCAGCCCGACGGCCGCCTCCGAGGAGTTCTTCATCTCCACCAGGATGTCCACCGCCCGGTCCAGCTCGGACAGGGGTGGGGCATCCGTCTCGGGTGCGAGAGGAAGTGGTGGCGCCCCGGCCACCGCCCGGATGAGGTTCACGCCCTCCTCCGGTCCCTGGTACAGCAGCACGTCCCCCTCGGAGACCACGCTCTCGGGCCCGGGGTCGAACTCCCAGTCGTCGCCCCGGCGGATGGCCAGGACCCACATGCCCGTCTCCGTGGGGAGCGACAGGTCCCGGAGGGACGCGCCGACCGCCTGCGACCCCTCGCGGACCTTGACCCGCCCGCACACCTCGTCGGCGTGGCGGAGGTCGGCCCGGAGCGCGTCGGGGATCCCCAGCTTCGCCGCCACGACCCGCCCGATGTCGGAGGCCGCGTCCCCGATCTTGTCGATGGCGTTCGCGATCCACAGCACGCTCTCGATGGCCTCGGCGTCCTCCGGGCTCCGGGCGGCCAGGATGGCGAGCGTTCGGAGGCGGCGGAGGTACCCGGCCATCCGCTCCTCGAGCTTCTCGACCTCATCGGCCATGTCCTCGTCGTTGAAGAAGACCGCCGCATACGCCACGTCGACCAGGAGCTCTGAGGCGTCCTTGGCTTCGACCAGGAGCTCTTTGACGTTCCTCGGTTCGTTGTCATCCATTGATGGCCACCCCCAATGTTGCCATAGCGATCAGGACCGCGGCGATTCCGACCAGATCCATGACGCTGGTGATGATGGGGACGCTTTGGTTGTCGGGGTCCAGGCCGAACCGGGACGTCACGATGGCCAGGTAGTAGCCGACCCCGATGACCACGGGCAGCGCGAGCACCCCCGCCAGGAGCGTGCCGCCGATCATGGTGCCCGCCCCCGGGTGGGCCAGGCCCGTGAGGTTCGCCAGGACGAGGGCCACGGCGCCGATGAACGTGAAGATGGCCACGCCGAACACGATGACCAGGCCGGCGTCGAGGAGCGCCGGCGACTCCGGGAGACCTCGGGTGGTGATCAGACCCAGCTGGAGCTTGGAGGAGAGGCGCGACGACAGGATCCCGCCGAGCGCGCCGGCCTGCGACACGAATGGCGGGATCAGGATCAGCAAGCCGGGGAGGGCGGTCAGCACCGGCTCCTTCGCCTGGAGCACGGCGCCGGCCGCGATGTCCAAGAGGGGGGTGAGAAGGATCACCGCGACCATCTCCGCGACGATGCGCCGCACGGGCTTGAGATCAGTCGTGATCGCCCGGACCAGCGAATAGATGCAGACCACCACGCACACCGCCGCCACGATGGCGTTCACCGCGTGGTTCCGGGTGATGAACGTGGCCAGGAACAGCGTCGGGAGGGTGCCCATGTCCCCGAGGGCCGTGACCATCGGGGTCGACACCGCATCCAGGTCGTAGCCGCGCCTGTACGAGAGCACCGACAACCCGATGGTGAAGAGGAGGATGAATACCGAGCCCAACGCCCCGCCGACCACCGAGATCGTCACGAAGTCCCATATCGAGATGGACCGCTGGCCGAACGCGAGCGTCGCCAACCGGGCAAGGATGGCCAGCCACAGCGCCGAGGTGAACGTGGTGATCAATGCCACCTCGATGTTCTGGTACAGTACGCCGTTGCGGTCCAGGGTCGCCTCAAACAGACCGGCGTGGGTGCTCGTGCCGAAGCGAGCACCGATCGCCCCGAAGATCGTCCCGCGCATCCCCACGGCCGCCGGGATCAGCACCAGGAGCCCGGGAAGTTGCGTGAGTGTGTCGGTGATGTGGCCGAGCGTCAGGCCGGCGACGAAGGATGCGAGCGTGCTGAGGGTGAGGGCGGCCAGGCCCTGGCGCAGCGTTCGCCTCTCGGCCCGCAACGAGGACCACAGGCTCCGAGCACGACGTGGGAATGCCATAACGGCACGCTCATCGCTTCCTTCTCGGGTCCGACAGGGATGGTGGCCGTGGGGCGGCCCGAGGCAGTATGCGCCCGGACCGATTGCGAGGCAAGCCTCACCCTCAGACCCAGTCGCGGGTGAGGATCAGCCAGAAGGCCAGGCCGGCATAGGGCCCGTACCGCTTGAACCTGCGCGCCATGACCGCATCGCTCACGGCCTTGCGTCCAACGTAACGGGCATAGGCCGGCCGGGTCCAGGAATCGAGGATCAGCCTGGAATAGCGGCCGAGCGTCAGCATGACGTGGGCCGCCGCGTACGGCCCGACCCCCGGGAGCGCCAGGAGCCGCCGTTCGAGCTCCGCGTCGGGGAGATCCTCCGGCGAGGCCCGCCCAAGGATCTCCAGATCCATGTCGCCGTCGCTGACGGACCGGGCCACCGAGAGCAGGTGCGAGCCTCGGTAGCCCGCCCTGACCACCTCTCGATAGAAGCCCTCGCTGGCCTCCGCCATGGCCGAGGGGGTAGGGAAGGCGCGGCCGTACGGGCCATCCCTCGGCGCGCCCGGGGCCGGCGCGCCAAGGTGCTCCACGAGGGCCCCGACCATTCGTTTGGTGGCGGACCACGTGCAGTTCGTGGTGCAGATGGTCTTGATCACCTCCTCGAACACCGTCGGGCTCCGGACCATTCGTCCGGCGCCCGACGTCACCCAGGCGAGGTCGGAGTCGTCCTGCGCCAGCTCATAGAACCCCGAGAGGTCCGCGTCGAGCCGGAGAACGTGCTCGATACCGGCGAGCACCCGGGCCGCCGTGCGCTCACCGAGCGCCGGCCCGAGGATCGTGACGGTTCCCTGCCCATCGTTCCCGTCGGAGACGCGGACCGTCCGAGGACGGGCTCCGGCGATGGGGATGGTGATCTCGAGCGTCCGCGCCTGCTCCTGGAGCAGCATGGGCGGAAGGTCCACGAACCCGTGCGAGTTCAGCGTCCTCCACAGGTCCACCGGCTCCCCGCCCGCCCCCCGGAGGGGGAACTCAAGCCGGCGGCCCACCCGCGTGTTGCCGGGCTCGCCAGGCCCGAACCTTGTTGCGGTTGCCGCAGGACTGCATGGAGCACCACTTGCCCGAGTGGTTCTTCGATCGGTCGTAGAACACGCTGGTGCACGTGTCGTCGCTACACGCCTTGAGGCGCTCCCACGTTCCGTCGAGCTCGGCCAGGAATGCCGCCGCCAGGATGCGCCCCAGCGCTCCCGCAACACCCGGCGCCGTCGGCTCGATCCGGGGAGGACCTTCGGAATCGAAATGGAGCTCCAACCCGGCCTCCGCAGCGGCCTCGTCGATGACGGACAGCTCCGCCGCCGAGCGCGCGGCTCCGTTCCGCCCCTCGACCTTTCGGTGCAGGGCCGTGTGGACCAGGGATGCGGACCGGAGCGACCGCTCCGACACGGGCTCCTCCGGGTCGATCAGGCCCTCCTCCACGAAGAACTCGCGGAGCGACGCCGGGGATGGCGGATGGCTCATGGGTTCGGAACCACGGTGGTCGTGAACGGAGAGGAAGCTCCGAACGAGCTCCAGGTCACCCGGCGCGGGAGTGCCCTCGGTATCTCGCCGCCGTCCCATGACCGGATGATACACCGCCGTAAAAGCCTTGACCAGTTACATCGATGAGCGATAGAGTGCACCAGTGAACGAGGATACGCCGGTTACACGGCCGCCGGATTCACCGCCCTCACGTCGCGCCGGCGTGGCACGTTGTGAATGGAACGATCACGGACGAGGGAGGTGGGGCATGTACCCCGTGATGGCACCGGAGATGATCAGCGCCCGGATGGAGGAGCTCCGTCGGGAGGGCGACGCGAAGGGCCGAAAGCCTCGCGACGCCGCCCGGGGTCGGCGCCTCAGCCTGCGGGCGGCGCTCGGCGTCCGCCTGGTCTGGCTGGGCTGTCGCCTGCTCGGCGAGCCCCTGCGGATCGAACGGGCCGAGGTCGGGTGAGGACGGTGGGGTGGCTCGCGTTCGCCGCGGCTCTCGTGTTCATCGTTCTCGCGTGCTACGTCGCCCTCTGGTTCGGCCACGACTCCCGCGATGGTCAGGACTGGGAGCGCCATCCGCCGGCCCGACCCTGAGCTTCGCTAGCATCGATCCGTGATCGAGTTCACGGAGTGGGCGACGCAGATCCTTCAGCGAACGCACGAGGCGGCCCGCCGGTTCAACCCCTCGGCGACGGTCCGACTGTCGCGCGCGGCGAGCGGCGTCCGATTCTCCCTGGCCGACGAGCCGGGGGACGGCGATCGGCTGGTCCGGGGTGACGGCTTCGAGATCCTGGTCCAGGAGGGCTTGGAGGGGACGGTGGACGTCGTCGAGCCGCACGATCAGTTGATCCTTCGCCCGCCGGGCTCCTCGGAGAGGAGCACGCAGCCGCACTGAGCGGGCCCTCGCCGCGGCTACACTTTTCCCATGACGGCGTCCCAGGGCTCTGGCCCGCACCTTCTTCCCACCGGCGGGGCCGGCCCAGTGATGCTCATCGGCGGAGCTGAAGACAAGCGCCGTGACAAGGCCATCCTGTCCCGGTTCGTCGCGTTTGCCGGCGGCGCCGAGGCATCGATCGTCGTGGTGTCCACGGCCTCCTCGCTCGGAGACATGGCCACCGAGATCTACCGGGAGCTGTTCGAGGGACTGGGAGTGTCGAAGGTCACCGGCATCCGGCCCGATGACCGGGACCAGGCCGACGACCCGGAGTTCGCGGCTCCGCTCACCACCGCGAGCGGCGTGTTCCTGACCGGGGGGAACCAGCTTCGGTTGTCCTCCGCGGTGGGCGGGACGCGGCTGGCGTCGGCGTTGTTCCTGGCGCACGATCGGGGCGGCGTGATCGCCGGCACGTCGGCGGGCGCGAGCGCACTGGCATCTCACATGATGGCCTTCGGGACGCCGGGGCCCACGCCGAAGAACCGGATGGCTCAACTCTCGGCTGGTCTCGGACTCCTGGATGGCATCGTGATCGACCAGCACTTCGAGCAGCGAGGCCGGATCGGGCGCCTCCTCTCGGTGATCGCGCACTCCCCTTCGCTCCTGGGGCTGGGCCTGGACGAGGACACCGCGGGCATCGTGTACGCAGACAAGGTCATGGAGGTCGTTGGCCGGGGCGCCGTGACCATCGTCGACGGCTCCCATGCCCGCACCGACGCGTACCAGGGGAAGGGACATCGTCCCCTCATGGTCTCCGGGGTGGTCCTGCACTCGCTGCCCGCGGGGTACTGGTTCGACCTGCGTTCCCGAACGCTACTCTCGGGAGACGTTCGGGGAGAGGAACGGGAGGCCTCGGAGTGAGCGCCGCCCGGCCGCGCCCGCGTGCGGACCGGGAACGCGCGAAGCGCGAGCCGGCCGCGGAGAAGCCACCGGCGAAGGCCGATCTGAAGATCGTCGAGACCCAGGTCTTCCGGGGTCCCAACTACTGGTCGTACGAGCCATGCGTTCGCCTGTTGGTCGACCTCGGATCCCTCGAGGAGTGGCCGTCGAACACGCTTCCGGGGTTCACCGAGGGGTTGCTCGAGATGCTGCCGGGCGTGGGCGAGCACTCGTGCTCGCTCGGGCGCAGGGGAGGGTTTCGGGAGCGCCTGGAGGAAGGCACGTGGCTCGGCCACATCGCGGAGCACGTCGCCCTGGAGCTCCAACGGGAGTCCGGGGCCCACGTCTTTCGGGGCAAGACCCGGAGCGCCGACCGGCCGGGCCAATACAACGTCATCTACGGCTACTGGGAGGAACGGGTCGGGGTGGAGGCCGGGCGCATCGCCGTGCGCCTCATCAACCACCTGGTCGAACCGGAGCCGGATCTCAACTTCCTCGCGGAGCTGGAGTGGCTCATCCTGCTGGCCGAGCGCAGGGCCTTCGGGCCGTCGACGCAGGCACTGATCGACGAGGCGGCCACCCGGGACATCCCCTGGATCCGCCTGAACGAGGCATCCCTGGTCCAGCTGGGATGGGGGATGTACCAGCAGCGGATCCGGGCCACGATGACCTCGAAGACCTCCTCGCTGGCCGTGGACATCGCGGGAGACAAGGACATGACGAGGCGCCTGCTCTCGTCGGCCGGCCTTCCGGTTCCTCGAGGGGAGGTCGTGCGGACCGAGGACAACGCCGTGGCGGCGGCCCGGCGGATCGGGGTTCCCGTTGTCACGAAGCCGATCGACGGCAACCACGGACGGGGCGTGTCACTCGACCTTCGCACCGAGGAGGACGTGCGCGGCGGATTCGCGCGGGCCTTGAAGGAGGGCCGACGAGGCGAGGTCGTCGTCGAGAGCTACGTCACCGGCAACGACTATCGGGTCCTGGTAGTCGGGGGGCAGATGGTCGCCGTGGCCGAGCGGGTCCCGGCCCACGTCGTCGGTGACGGGACACACAACGTTCAAGCGCTCGTGGACGAGACGAACGCGGACCCCCGCCGCGGGATCGGCCACGAGAAGGTGCTCACCAAGATCAAGCTCGACGACCCCGCCATCGAGCTGCTGAGGAAGCAGGGCTACGGCCTGGACGACGTCCCTCCCGAGGACGCGTTCGTCAAGCTGGCCGACACCGGCAACATGTCGACCGGTGGCGTCTCGATCGACCGGACGTGGGAGGCCCACGAGGACAACGTGGAGATCGCCGAGGAGGCGGCCAGGGTCGTCGGCCTCGACGTCGCGGGCATCGACTTCCTCGCGCCGGACATCTCCCAGCCGGTCCGGGAGACCGGCGGGGCGATCGTCGAGGTGAATGCCGCGCCCGGGTTCCGGATGCACACGCACCCCACCGAGGGTGAGTCCCAATATGTGGCCAAGCACGTGATCGACCTGCTGTTCCCGGCGGGGACGCCCTCGCGGATCCCCATCGTCGCCGTCACCGGGACCAACGGGAAGACCACCACGGTCCGGATGATCTCCCACATCTTCCGGGGCATGGGGCGGAAGGTCGGGATGACGTCCACCGATGGCATCTACATCGATGAGCGCCTGGTGAAGCGGGTGGACGCGAGCGGGCCAAAGTCGGCGCAGATGGTGCTCCAGAACCCCCGCGTGGACTTCGCGGTGTTCGAGGTGGCCCGTGGCGGCATCCTCCGCGAGGGCCTGGGCTACGGTCAGAACGACGTGGCCGTGGTCCTGAACGTCACCGGCGACCATCTGGGCCTTCGCGGCATCGATTCGATGGAGAAGCTCGCACACGTGAAGCAGGTGGTCGTGGAGGCCGTACCCAAGACGGGGTGGGCCGTCCTGAACGCCGACGACCCGCTGGTGCTCGAGATGCGGAAGGCCTGTTCGGGCTCGGTGATCCTGTTCTCCATGCAGGAGCACCACGACCTGGTCGGCCGGTGGATCCGGCGCGGGGGCAAGGCGGTGGTCCTGGAGAAGGGGCCGCTCGGAGAGATGATCGTGATCAAGGAGGGTCGCCGGACCATGCCGGTGGCGTGGGTCCACACGCTACCGGCGACGTTCGATGGCCGGGCCCGGATGAACGTCCAGAACGCCATGGCCGCAGCGGCCGCGGCCCATGCCGCCGGGGCCCACCTCCACGATATCCGCCAGGGGTTGCGGTCGTTCACCACGAGCTTCTACCAGGCCCCCGGACGGCTGAACCTGATCGATCTGGACGGCGTGAAGGTCGTCATCGACTACGCGCACAACCCGCACGGCTTGAAGAATCTCGGCGAGTTCGTGGAGCGCATGACGGCCGACGACAGCGGCCGCTCCTGGTCGGCGAACCTCCGCCTGGCGGTGGTGGCCACCGCGGGGGACCGCCGTGACGAGGACATGCGGGAGATGGGCCGGGTAGCCGCCCGGTACTTCGACGACATCATCATCCGCGAGGACCGCCACACCCGGGGACGCGATCGCGGCGCGACGGCCGCCCTGGTCCTGGAGGGCGTCGAGGAAGCCCGGCGTGCGGGGGCCCGGGCCGGATACGTCGAGGTCGTGCCGGACGAGCTCGAGGCCACCAAGCGAGCGCTGGACCGGAGCCGGCCCGGCGACCTGGTCGTGCTGTGCGTCGACTACGCGACCGAAGCCTTCAAGGAGGTCGAGGCCCGCCGGTCGCTCGCCGCGCCCAAGGTGCTCCAGGCCGCCGAAGGGGACGGCCAGTTCCTCGCCGTGGGCGGCGACCCCGACTTCATCCGGCTTTACCCGGAGACCGGGCTGTAACCCGTCGTGCCGACCGGAGTGCCCAGTGAGTGAATCCGAGATGGAGCGCGTACTTGAGGCTCGGCGGCGAGAGCTCGAGGGCGAGCTCGAGGCGTTGACCCACGTGCCTCGGGATCCAGCGGCGACGGTCTCCTTCGGCAAGCGGGTCGGAGAGGGAACAACGGAGGCCGTTGAGCGAATCCACACGACCTCTGCGGCCAAGGCCCTGGCCGCCATGCTGAACGACGTCCGTCGGGCCTTGGCCAAGCTGGCCGAGGGGAGCTATGGCACATGCGACGCATGCGGGCGCGCCATCCCGCCGGAGCGGCTGGACGCAATCCCGTGGGCGGTGCTGTGCATCGGCTGTGCCGGCGCACGGGACGGCCGGCGCAGCAGCACGTCCTAACCCGAGCGAACGATCGTTCGTGAAGCGCGGACCGAGCGCGCCAACCGGCGCACCTCGTCCGGCCCCATGCGTTCGGCGCCGTGTCGTTCGAGCCAGGCGAAGATCTCCGGCCGCTGGCCCAGCGCGGTGACGGCCATCACGTCGGCGGGGTTCGAGCCCTCGGCCATCCACTCGAGCGCATGGATCTCGTCGGGAAAGACCGGGACCTCGGCGGCGCCCCCGTCGATCGCGCCGGCCCGGAGCCGTTCCACGAGGTCCCGTGGGTCGCGGCCACGGAGGTACCGCGGGAGCTCGGCGACCGCGATGTGGTCGGAGCCGCGCGCGGCCCGATAGGCGAAGGCGTGGATGATGTCGTCCCGCCGATCACCGGCGGTGCAGATCGCCATCCACACCTCTCGAGCCCGCGCGCACAGGCCTTGGCAGATCTCGGTGAGGCCCATCATCCCGGCCTCGTTGTGGGCGTAGTCGACCACCACCACCCGGTCGTCGAGTGAGAACAGGTTTGCCCGCCCCGGGTTCCGGTCCGGATCGAGCACGAACGAGCGCAACCCACGCGCCACCGCCCGCTCGGGGAGGCCGATCGCCAGCGCGGCGGCCGCGGCCGCCATCGCGTTCTGGATGTTGTGGCTGGAGAGGCCGGCGATCGTCACCGGCACATCCTCCAGCCGGACCAGCGGGCGGGCCGTCGAGCGTTCCAACGCGGTGATCCGCCCGTCGAGCACCGTCAGCGCCCGGCCGCCCTCGGCCAGCACCGTGCGGATCGCCGGATGGTCCGAGTCGAGCGAGAACAGCCACACGCGCCCGCTCGATACCCGCCGCATCGACAGCACGCGGGGATCGTCCGCGTTCAGGACATCCCATCCGCGAAGCCGCGTGATCCGAGTGATCGTTGCCTTCACCTCCGCCAGCTGATCGAGCGTGTGGATCCCGTGGAGGTCGAGGTGATCGGCCGACACGTTGGTCACCACGGCGACATCGTTGTGCTGCACGCCGATGCCGCGGAGGAGGATCCCGCCCCGCGCGGTCTCCAGCACCGCGACGTCGGGCTTCTGCGCGAGGGCCATGGCCGCGCCGCCGAAGCCCGAGTAATCGCCGGTCTCCACGAGCTCCTCATCCCGGTACACGCCGTCCGTGGAGGAGTAGGCGACGGAACGGCCGGCGGTTCGCACGAGGTGCGCCAGGAGCCGAACCGTCGTGGTCTTGCCATTCGTCCCGGTGACGGAGATCACCGGGATGTCCGGGTCGGGGACCGACGGCTGCGGACCCGGGTCCACGGCATCGATGCGGGTGGCCGCCTCGGCGACGAGCCTCCGCGGCGAGCGGCGAGTGGCCAACATAGCCGACAGGACCTCGGCGACCTCACGGCCGAGGGCCTCGGCCGACCCGCGGCGTCGCCACGGGAAGGCCACCACCACATCCCCGGGCTCGGAACCGGGACGGCCCCGAACGGCCAGTCGGATCCCCGATGCCTGAGCCAGCCGGTGGGTGAGGTGCGATGCAAATCGAGCGGCGAACCGTCGGCGTTGCTCGCTGTTCGGCCTGCCGGCCTTCCCCGCCCCCGGCAGCTCCATCGCCTCGGCGACGCCCGCCAGGCGAGCCTCGCTCGCGTCCAGCCATCCGGGAACGGCCAGCGTCAGCTTGACCGCGGGACGGGTGAAGTAGAGGTTCGGGCCCTCCAGGACCCGCAGCTCCGCGAGCCGGACGGGCTCCATGGGCCGAGCATAGGTCAGGCGTCGTCCCCCGCGTGATACCGGCGGAGCTCCGGCACGAGCAACGCGAGGAGGGCCGTGCCGGCGATGCAGAGGAGTCCACCCGACACGACCGAGACGGCGGGGCTGAACGCCGCCGCCACGAGCCCGGCCTCGAGATCGCCCAGGCGCGGTCCCCCCGTCACCACCAGGATGTGGATCCCCGAGAGCCGTCCTCGAAGCGCGTCCGGCACGGAGAGCTGGAGGATCGTGCTCCGAAAGACCGCGGAGATCACGTCCGCGGCACCGGCGAAGGCAAGGAACGCGAGCGCGAGCCATAGGTGATCTCCCACCAGGCCGAAGGCGGCGATCCCGGCGCCCCACAGGACGACCGAGGCGATGACCGCGCGGCCCTGGTGGCGGACCCGACTCACCCAGCCGGCCGTGAGGGCGCCCGCGAGCGCGCCCACGGCGGGCGCGGAGAACAGCAGCCCGGTCACTTGCGCGCCCGCGTGGAACTGCGACGCCGCGAGGAACGGGAACAACGCACGGGGCATGCCGAAGACCATGGCGACGAGGTCGATGAAGAACGTCGATTGGAGCACCCGCCGCCCCTTGAGGTAGGCGAACCCCTCCTTCACCGCGGCCCATCCGGTCGGGGCACCCTCCGCGCGCTCGGGCGGCATCGGCCGGATGGCGAGCGCGGCGCCGAGGATCGCCAGGTAGGTCACGAGGTCGATGCCGTACGCCCATGACAGGTCGAGGCGCGCGATGACGATGCCGGCCAGCGCCGGTCCGACCAGCGCGGTCCCGTTCCAGATCACCTGGCTGAGGGCGAGCGCCGAGGGAAGGAGCTCCCGGCCCACCAGGCGAGGGGTCATGGCCGAGCGGGTGGGCCCATCGATGGCCGAGACCGCCGCGATCAGCGCGACCGCCACGTAGATCAGTGCCACCGGTGGACGTCCTATGAGCGTGCCGCCCAACAGCAGTCCAGACGCCGCCATGAAGCCCAGCTGGGCCAGGACGAGCAGCTTCCGTCGGTCGTAGGCGTCGATGATGGCGCTTCCGATCAACGTGCCGGCCGCGAGCGCAACCAGGCCCACGAGCCCGATGGCCCCCACCGCCGCGGGATCGTCAGTGAGCCGCTGGACCTGGACGAACGTGGCCACCAACGTGAACTGGTAGCCGAGCTCCGAGACGAGCAGGCCGGTCCAGATCAGCCGGAAGTCACGGGAGGCGCGAAGCGGCGCGATGTCGACGGCCAGACTGCGGAGGGGGGGGGGGGGGGGGGGGGGG
>JBIOXZ010000132.1:0-9005 GCA_044869895.1 Actinomycetota bacterium
ACCGGTTCAATTCCGGTCCCCGCCTCGAGATCCCGCGTAGGATCGGGGGCTCGGGCGCTTAGCTCAGGGGTAGAGCGCTTCCTTGACGCGGAAGAGGTCAGAGGTTCAAATCCTCTAGCGCCCACCAATTGAAGTTGCAGGAACGAAGCTGGCGGTTGGATCGACGTCGGATCGATCAGCTCTCGTCCCTCGTCAACGCGACGGCGTTCAAGGCGCCAAAGAACAGCACCCACAGCGAGGTTAGCGGACCGACGGCATGGTAGGCCCAGACCGCAACGCCCAGGGCAACCCCGACCGAGATGAGACGAACGACGCGAACGGCGTCGATCCCGTTCACCCGCCGAAGGAGGGTGACTGCGATGTTCCCGCCGTCAAACGGAAGCAGGGGCAGGAGGTTGATGATCGCCCACCCGAAGCTGACCCAGGCGACATTCAAGACGATCGTGTGCATAGTGAAGGAGTCGATCGCGTCACTGCGAAGGAGGAAGAGGGCGGGCAGGCCAAGGACGACGATCTGCGTGATCGAGCCCGCCAGGCTCACCACGATGTCCTGCGCGTTGCTGAGGTACCTGCCGGTCCGGTAGGTGAGGCCACCCATACCATGCAGCAGGATGCGCACCTGCCCCCCGTAGGCTCTGCCCGCGATGGCATGGCCGAGCTCGTGGACGAGGATCGAGACGAACACCACGATCACCCAGGCCAGGAGGAGCAGAATAGAGCCAGCTCGCACTCCCGTTAGGACCGCGACCAGGAGGAAGGGAAACTCGATCCGGACCGGGATGGAGCCGATGTGGAATTCCGCAACGCGAGCACCCGAAACAACCGGCATCCCATCGGCGCCGCCGGCGGCCTCGTACCTGGCCATAAAGGCAGCATCGGTCGTGACGGCAGGCCTCTTGAGGTCCCTGGTTCGAGCTTCAGGAGGAGGAAGCTGGCGCGGTGGGAGTGACGCCGTACGTGAGGACCGTTGCTCCCGGTGGAGGCGGGGCGAGATCTTGCAGCTCCTGAAGCCTACACGCTTGTACCCGTCATTTCGCTATGGTCTCATGGCTTCTGGCGGCCTGGTTTCGGCCTGGCGTGATGGGGCTCGCCACATTCGAGCGCAGTAGGCGAACAGTGGCCGCGGACAGCTCCAGGCTTCGAGCGAAGGATCGCCTCGGCGGGCAGGTGAGGCGCCGAACGGCGTCGCCGTTAGGGTGAGCATGAAGACGCGATCCCGCTGGGCCGAGATTCAGCCGGGCCGGAGCGGGGATGATCAAGGGATGGCATGCAGGGGAGTCATCTCGCTCGTCGTTCCCGGAAGCCTTTCCCGCATCACCGGTGGAAACGTGTACGACGAGGTCGTTCTCGGTGCCCTTCAAGCGCGTGGCTGGGAAACGCAGGTCGTCGAGCCCGGACGGATCCCTTCCTCCTCCGACCTCGTCATCGTGGACAGCCTGGCCTTCCGGCATAGGCACGCTCGAACAAACGCGCCGTCCGTGGCGCTGGTCCATCAGCTCGTAGGCGAAGCGAACGGCCGGGGGGGTCGGGCGGAGGCTGAACGATCCGCGCTGCAGGGCTGTCACCGCGTGATCGCGGTGAGCGAGTGGCTGCGTCGACGCCTGGAGACGATCACCCGGTCGCCCATCGAGGTCATCTCGCCGGGGCGCGACCGCTGTTTCGTGGCGTCCGCGTCCTCCCTGGAGGACGGGCTGGTCCTCTGCGTCGGGAACGCCGAACCCGAGAAGGGTGTGTCGCAGGCCATCGAGGCTGCCGGGGTCGCGGGCCGGCCGGGATCCACGATGGTGGTGGTAGGCGACCTGGAGGCCGACCGTCGCGAGGCCCAGATGATTCACGCGGTCGCGTCGGCCGCAGGCCCTCGGGTTCGCCTCGCGGGCGTCCTCTCCCCCGGTGAGCTGGCCGAGCTGTACTCGAAGGCTCGCGTGTTCGTGACCGCTTCCCGATACGAGGGGTGGCCGATCGCCGTCGCCGAAGCAATGGCCGGCGGGGTTCCCGTGGTCGGGTTCGACATCCCGGGGCTCCGTGAGCTCGTTCGGCCTGGGACGGACGGACTGCTTGTCGCGCCCGGTGACGTCGCCGCCCTGGGTCGCGCCGTAGCTGCGCTGCTCTCGAATCGAACACTGGCCGCAGTGCTCGGGGCCTCGGCTCGCGAGCGCGCGATGGGCTGGCCCACGTGGCAGGAGTGTGGCGAGCGCTTCGCCGACACCATGGAGGGCGTGATCCGGCTGGAGAGGAGTGGGGCGGGCGATGCCAGCCGGAGCGATGCTACGTGAAAGGTGGTGCTCCGGGCGGGCCTGCGTAGCCCCCGAACGAATCAGATGACTCCCACACTCGGATGGCGATCCTGTCAGAAAGGGTCGAAGTCAGGGCGGCGGAGAGCCGCTGGTGCAACCATCCGGCGAGGATCTCCACTGTGACGCCAGCCTCAAACGACGGACGGACCACCTCCTGGAGGTCCTTGGCTGCGAGGCCCTGGGCCACGCGGCGCATGGCCTCCGTCAGGACGTCGAGGTCGACGACCATGCCGCGATCGTCGAGGCCCGTTCGGGCGGCCACGGCTTCCACGCGATACCGGTGCGAGTGAAGGTTCCCCTCCGGACCCTCCGTATCGGGCATCAGGTGGAAGGCCTCGAACTCCACGGTCGTCCCGACCTCGAACACGCCGGTCATGGGTATCGAATAGCCGCGTGGATGAGGCCGGGTGTGCCTCTGTCGATGGCCTCGTAGGCGGCGTGTGCGTCGTCGAAGTCGAACGCGTGGGACGCGAGGGCTGAGAGCGGCAACTCCGTCAGGAGATCCCGAGCAGCGAGCCGTCGCCCGTCCCGGTCCCATCGCTTCGACTGGGAGGCCGGGATCGTGGAGACCTGGCTACTTCGCACGGTGAGGCGTCGTCGGTGGAAGGAGCCACCCAGGGGAAGGGTGACAGGCTTGGTGCCGTACCACGAGGCAACGATACAGGTCCCCTCGGTCCTCAGGAGGTCAAGGCTCAGCCCCAGGGCGCTCGGGTTCCCGGAGGCCTCGACCACGAAATCCAGGCCACGGCCGTCGGTCGCCTCCGCGACTGCCGGCTCAACATCATCCGGATTCACCACCCGGATCCCGAACGACGCTGCGGCGGCCTGCCGCCAGGGCAGCGGATCCGTCCCGATGACCAAAGCCCCAGACCGCTCGATCAGCGCTCCGGCCAGGGTCCCGACGACCCCCAGCCCCACGACCATCACCGCGTCGCCCGAGCTCGCTTCCACGTCGACCGCGACCTGCAGGGCCGTCTCGACCAGCGGAAGAAGTGTCCCGAGGCGGGGATCGGCTCCCTGAAGGGGGACGAGGTCCTCTATCCGCACAACGAAATGGTCTTGATGCGGATGGAAAGCGAAGACGGGAGCGCCCTCCGCCAGGGAGGAGGTCGAGCGCTCCACTGCTCCTACACAGCTGTACCCGTACCGGAACGGATAGGCGAACGAGCCCCCGAGCGTCCCGATGGTTTCGTCCAGGGCCCAGGTCGGATCGACCTCGCCCCGGTATGCCAGCATCTCGGTTCCCGCGCTGATTCCCGAGAACTCCGTTCGAATCACGACCTCATCCGTTCTGGGCGCCTCCACGTCGACGTCGCGGATCTCCACCTTTCGCGGAGCCACGAAATACAAGGCTCGTGCCCTCATGGGCGACGGGCCGCGACCAGGACTGGGACCAGACGGCGGTCGGCCAGGTCCCTCCGGAGCAACGCATCGTCTGCGTCGAGTGCACCAGGGATCCCCGCCCCCGGCCACGGCAGGATTTGGGCCTCGATAAGGCCCGAGGCTTCCAGGAACGACAGCAGGACGTTCTGGGTCAGGGCGTGCCAGGGCGAAGGGGCCGACCGGGCGAATCGAGGGGGACGGATCCCGTCCCACAGGGCTTCCGTCACGAGGATCACGCCACCGGGACGCAGGACCCGAACCGCCTCCCGGCCGAACCCCAGGAGATCGGGAAGATGCCCGACGACACCAAGACACCAGACCTGGTCGATCGTGCCATCGGCGAATGGCAGAGCAGCCACGTCGGCGGCAACGACGCGAACGCATCCGACGCCTGCTCGGTCGCGGGCGATGGAGAGCAGTCTGGGAAGGAGATCCACCGCGATGACCTCGCACCCGGTCAGGTTCGCCAAACGGCGAGCCGGACCACCGATGCCGCACCCGGCGTCCATGACCCGACAGCCAGGCCCGGTAGCGGCGTACGCGGCGATGCGCTCGACCATCTCAGGAGGTCCGGACCAATGCTCGGAAGGGCCCGCTGCTTGCGAGAGATAGTGCGTGCTCAGGTCGGTCACCCGGGCCGTATACCCGACCGCAATTCCGAGCAAACTGGAACCGACAGGGCCTCCGCGTTTGACATCCACAGTGGGTGGGAAGATGGAGCCGTGCCCTCCCCTCCGACCCCGGCCGGCTCCTCGGACCGGAGTTCACGCCAGGACGAGCAGCGGGCTTCCAACGGAAGAACGGGCGCGTTCCCTCGGGAGGTCGCCCGGTTGCTGCTTCCCACCCCGTTCGGCGAATTCGACCTTCGGGCGTTCGAGTCGGAGACCGGCTTCATCTACCTCGCGCTCGTCAAGGGGCGGATCGCCGAGGGCCACTCCGTCCTTACCCGTATCCATTCCGAGTGCCTGACGGGGGATGCTCTCGGTTCCCTCCGGTGCGACTGTGGCGTCCAGCTGCGGATGGGGCTACGGGCCATCGCCGCCGAGGGCCGCGGCGTCGTGATTTACGCCACGGGCCACGAGGGCAGAGGCATCGGGCTGCTCAACAAGCTTCGGGCCTACGTCCTGCAGGACGAGGGAGCCGACACTGTCGAGGCGAACCACAAGCTGGGGTTCCTGGCTGACGTGCGCGACTACCAGGACGCAGCCCGCGTCCTGGCCCTTCTGGGAGTGCGGAGTGTCCGGCTCATCACGAACAACCCCCAGAAACGACGCGGGTTGGAAACGGCCGATCTCGCGGTGGAGGCCATCCTCCCTGTTCCGGTCGCGGGCCACGCTCGAAACCAGCGATACCTCGAGGCGAAGCGTCGACGACTCGGTCACCTGGAAGCCTCGGCGTCGCTGCCCGAGCCTCCACGCGCCGACGTCGCAGATGTCACGGAATTGCTGGGCACGGTTGGCGACCATGGCTGGAGGCCTCATGTGATCGTGAAGTTCGCCCAGACGCTGGACGGGAGGATCGCCACGTCAACCGGCGATTCGAAGTGGATCAGCGGCGAGAGGGAACGAGCGATCTCCCACGCCCTTCGGGCAGCATGCGACGCCTTGCTCGTGGGAGTCGGAACGGTCCTGACCGACGATCCTCAACTGACCGTTCGCCTGGTCCCGGGCTCGTCACCCCTCCGTGTCGTCCTGGATTCGAGGCTCCGGATCCCGCTCGGCGCACGGGTCCTGGAGGGGGATGCCACGACCGTCGTCCTCACTACCAGCCTGGCCCCGGACGAGCGCCGGCACACACTCCTCGCCAGGGGGGTGGCCGTCCGCCAGGTCGACGAAGGGCCCGGTGGGGTCGATCTTGCGTCTGGGCTGCGCGTTCTCCGCGGCATGGGCATCCGCTCGCTGCTCGTGGAAGGTGGGAGCCGGGTGATCACATCCATGCTGGGCGCCGCCGTCGTCGATCGGGTGATCGTGGGGATCGCTCCGGCCATCCTCGGGTCCGGCAGGGAGGCGGTTGGCGACCTCGGCTCCATTCGCGTAGCCGATGCTCTCCGAGTGAGAAACCGATCGGTCCACGTCGCGGGGGACGATCTCCTCGTGGCCGGCGACGTCCTTTCCGTTGCGGCTCGCCGAACCGCCACGGGCTGAAACGCTCGAGTAGCCGGGCGCTGTGAGGACCGCTCCAGATTTGCGGCATCGGGTGCGACACCTGGGCGGTGATCAGTGTGCCGTGCGCCCGAGGAACGAGCGGTCCCCGATCCACTGACCGGGAGGTGCGGCCAGTAACACCACGATCGCATCCAGTCGCGGCGCGTACTTCGCGCGCTTCTCCGTGAAGGACGCGAACGCCTCATCCACCGGCCGGATCGCGAAGCCGTCGTTCTTCATGTCGTTCAGAACATCCTCGAATTCGTGGCGCTGGATCACGGTGTCCCGCTCCGTCAGCCGGAAATAGTGGAAGAGGTCCTCGACCGCGTGGACCCCCGTCCCGTACAGGAGTTTGGCGCGCTCGTCGGATTCGTCGTCGACCGAGGTGAGGATCAGCGTGGCCGCATCGAGCACGGAGCCGAGCGAGGTCACCCAGGACGTGTAGTCGTGCGGCGACCGGAACAAGGCGAGGATGGGATAGGACATGTGGCTCTCCAGCACGTCAGCCACCCATCGCTCCCACTCCGCGAAGAGCTGCGGCAACGACGAGGCCACACCGGCGCTCCCCATCCGGTGAAGCAGCTCGGGCCCGGAAGGAGGGGACCCGGCCCGCGCGTCGAGCAGCAGCACCCCGACCTCACGGCGGTTGAAGGCCTGGTACAAGACCGGGAGATAGGCGATCACCACCGCGAACAGCCCGAGCCCGGTGGCCCCCTCGGCGACCGCGACGGCCCGCGTCCATCCGGTAAGGCCGCCTCCGACCCCGAGCGTGAACAGGTCGGCCCCGCTGTAGTACAGGGCGTTCCCGAACGAGCCGCCGCCTGCCCTCATCCCGTGGACGAATGCCGGGCTCCACAGGATCAGCGCGTAGCCCACCAAGGCGATGGACACCCAGCCGACCAGTAGGACGAAGAAGAAGAAGGGCGCCGCGGCAGCCAGGACCCGTTCTCGGGCCTGGACCGTCTTGGACCTCAGGCCGACCCATCTCCACGGGCGCCACATCGGCTGGAACAGCATCCGACTCAGGCGGAAGCGCCCCCGGGCCGCCCGGGGTGTGACCAGGGTCCGGAACACGTCGAACAGCGTCCAAACGAGCAAGAAGATGCCCAGGGGGAGCGCGATCCACCGCATCGCTTTCAGGTGCCCCTACGCCGGTCCGTCCACATTGAACACCGGCTCGCCGGATCCCGAGCGCACCACCACGATCCTCGCCTCCTCCTCGTTCGGATTGCTCTCCCGATGGATGGCGCCGGGAGCGACATGAAGGAAATCCCCGGGGCCGGCCTCGAGGACATCCGCGCCGCCGGGGCCGAACTCCATGCGAAGGACCCCCGAGAGCACGTAGATCGTCGACTCGAAGTCGCCGTGATGGTGCCACCCCGAGGCCATCCCCGCTTCGGTCCGGGCCACGCCCGCCCACTGCCGGTCGGTCGCGACGGCCTCTTCCCGCGTCATCCCGGGCGTTGGCGCCCCCTGCCTGCGTTCGTGGGGACGGATCAATCGAACCCCTCCAGCCACGGCGATGTCCCTCCTCTTCCTGATGTGGTTCGAAGCGTACAGGCCCCTTCACGAGTGAGGAAACCAGGGCCTTGAGCATGGGTCTGGCCTGGTCAGGGGGCGGATTTGGGTCTTGCGCCTCGCCGTGGCGAGTGCCAAACTTGGCGCGTCCGAGCTGTGAAGCTCGGCGATGACGGCGGCGCGACGCGGGCACGCGCCGCCGTCTCCTTTGGCCAGGTTTCCCATCATCTGCCCGCTGAACCGGGTGCTATCGTGTCTGCTCCGGGCGCGTAGCTCAGCGGGAGAGCGCTTGCTTCACACGCAAGAGGTCGTAGGTTCAAATCCTGCCGCGCCCACGACCTGATCGGGGATCGGCGGCCAGGTCACGAGGGCATGACGGCACGATGCACGCGAGATCGGCGCGTCCGAACGGCATGGAGGAACCCGCCGATCGCGCCACCGACCACCCCCCATACCAAGCCCAGTTCCAGCCCGTACGGTGGGTAGGGCCCGTACCGGAAGTATCCCGTGGCTACGTAGGACAGCGGTCCGTGGAACCGGGCGGTCACCAGGGCCAGGATCAGCAGGGCGGTCAGGGCCACGGCGAAGACCGTGCCGGCCATGGCTCCCACCAGCGCCCCCTCCATTCGGCCCCGCGCCTCCCCCCATCCCGCCGCCAGGGCTCCGCCGGCCAGGACGGAGATCGCCGGGATCAGGAGGAAGAGCAGGAACCCCCGAGGAGGCGGGCCGAGCTCGGGATACCCCCAAGCGGAGTTGAAGGTATCGGGGAGCCGATGACCGAAAAAGGACCCGTAGGAAAGGAAGCAGTAGGGAGGAAGGGAGGAGCCGGCGCCTCCACCCACCTCGAGGCAGCCGCCCATCGACGGGACCAGGGTCCAGGCCGCGGCGTTCGGAAGGGCGAGGATCCCGAGCAGGACCACGGCGAACCCGGTGCCCACCCCCGGGTGGAAGGCAGCCTCAACGATCGACGCCGTGCGGTCCGCATCGACGATCGCGAGGATCCCCAGGCCGACGAGCGAGAGCGATAGCCCCAGACCGAGCATCCACAGGCCACCCCGCACCGCGCCGCGCCATCGCCGGGGCCAGGTCTCGGTCTCCCAGATCCACGGCGAGGTCCAGACGGCTTGGCCCGCCGAGCGGATCCCCCCGATGGCGCCGAACGCGAGGCCGATCGCGAGGGGCCAGAAGAACGCGGCCAGGTGCGAGGGGTGAGCCGACAGGGGTGCGGCATCGGGGAGCCGAAGACGAAGGCTCAATCCCCACGAGGCGATCCAGCTGAGGAAGGCGTAGGGCACGGCGACCTTGGCTCCATGGATTCCCCGGCGGAGCTCGGGGCCTCCTACGTCCTCGCCGATCCTTCGCCCTGCCCGTGTCAGCATCCAGGCGGCTAGGGCGGTGCCCGACAGGAGCGCGAATGCCACCACGGCGTCCACGGCGTAGCCGCCGGGCCACGCGAGGACCTTCTCGGCATCGGCCGGCAGGCGGAGGTTGGGGGATCGAAATGCCAGCCCGACGTGATGGAACGCGTAGAACAGGGCCCACCCATACCGGGCGGCCTTGCCGGCCGACGCATCTCCGAGCGCGCCCGCCACAAGCGTCAGGAACGCGACGACCTGACCCAGGGCGGTGACGGAGACCGCGGCGAGGAGGGCGCCGCGGATGGCCA